>JBBIQC010000482.1:0-4330 GCA_037442585.1 Oscillatoriales cyanobacterium bin_317 | reverse complement strand
CGATCTGCCTCACTCCAACTGCTTCGATTCCGACTTTTTCAGCAAGCCCTAGTTATCAAACACAAAGATTTGAGACTATCGGTGAGTTGGATTGGTTGCTGGACTTAGTGGCCATCGAAGTGTCAGAAAGGGTTGGGTAAGAATTTGTTGGGTTAACGAAGGAAACCCAATCTACAAAAGCCAGTTCCCTTATCTCTTAATCAGCTTTGATGTATAGCACTTTAGCTAATTCTTCAAGTGAAGTCGCACCTATTCTTGCTGACTTTGAACATAATCTTGCTATGACTTCCGAAACTGGTTGGGGTTCATCCCGGTGCATTGGCGAAAACACCGGGCAAAATGGCTTTGATTGGCAAAGCCACACTCCATCGCAACAGATGTAATCGATCGTTCAGGGTGTTTGAGCAAACGCTTAGCCTGTTCTACCCGCTGGTGGATGAGGAACTGGTGGGGAGATAGTCCTGTCGATCGCTTGAACAGGTGACAAAAATAATACTGGCTCATCCCCAGTTCATTCGCAATCTCGCTCAGAGATAGATTCTCATCCAAATGCGCTTCGATATATTCAACAGCCTGTTTTAACTTTTGTTTCGACAATCCATCCTCATGTTCTCGTAAACAATGGTGGCGAGTGGAGTAATGACGTAACAAATGAGCCGCTAGTGCCGTCGCTAGAGAGTCAGCGTAGAAACGGCTACCCACCCAGTTTCCTTCTAGACTTGACTCAAGAGCTAAACCAATTTGGTGAATCAGTAAATCGTCCTTTTTCAATGTCAGTAATAGTTCGACGCGATCTGAATTTACCGATTCATGTGCAACCTGAGCCAGAAAAGTTGGCTCTAGATAGCAATGAATGCACTCCGTTACTTTCACCACCGAATGAGAACGGAGCCCATAGGGTAAACCAGCCGGAGTGATGCTAACACAGCCCCTTGCAAAGTCTTCCTCTTGATAGGAGACCGTTTGTACATGATCTTCTGCAACAAATTCCCAATCAACTGCCTGATTTCCAAGTGGAATAACAACTGTATGTTGAGGATTAGACATTTCAGGCAAATCGATCAAAGGTTGGCGGTAGTGGGCAAGCTGAATGCTACTCCAACCCAATTGAAAACTACTGAGGAGAGGTGGATTGGGTAGCAGCTTGGGCCAGTCAAAAGGGCTAACTGCTAAGGGGTGTTTGACAGACATCATTACCTCCTTCAGGTAATGGTTTATAGGACATCGTCATCCTCTGTTTTGAGCAATACTGCGTTCATCCAGGATACTGCCAATGATGAAACAGAGTTGCACAAACGTTCTCCCATATACAATAAGGATAATGAAAAGATTATGAGATACTAACCTATGGTAAGAGAAAACCAATCCTGGCTCTTCTAACCAAAGATAGACCTCTCCCCAGCCCCATTTCTGATATGAAATCCGCTTATATGATGACTCTTTGTACGGGTGAACGGCCTCTGGGGATGCAATCCCTGATCCGGGGACAACCGTCGGATCTGCTGGATGAGTGTGTAGCCGTCTAGCTCTGGCATACCGATGTCGCTGATCAGAATATCTGGTTTGAAGCCAGGGAAGGTTTTTAAGGCTGCGATCGCGGAAGCTGTTACTTTAATTGCTGCTCCGGTTGGCTCCAGAATAGCAACCATCAAATCTCGTATATCAGCTTCATCATCCACCGCTAAAATTCGCAACTTGCTGAGGGGCGTTGTAGCGATAGCGTTGGAGATCTGTGCCACCTTAATGCTTTCTCCATGCTCAGGCGTTGAGAATGATAGTAGAACGGTAAAGGTCGGTCCCAACCCTTCTGCAAGGCTGGCTACCTGAACCGTGTCGCCATTTAGTTCAGTGAGATAGTGGACGATCGCCAGCCCTAAGGCAGCTTGTAAAAATAAGTTGAGCAATTCATGACAGAAGATTTACGATTTTAGTGATGGAATGGGTATCGCACCCCGTTGTGGAAGTTGAAACTTCAGGAATTAGCCGATGAGATTGGCATGACCATCCATATATGTGCAGGATGGCGTGGTTCCCCGTACCAACTTGGAATATGTGTTGCAGGAAATTGAACGATTAGGACAGCTTGAAGGGGTAGAACGGTTTTCATGCCAATCATCCATTTCTGGAAGTATCCTTGGTGAGCCCCATTCAAAACTCAGATTTGAATCGGATGCCAAAAATTTTTGTGTCTGTACCTTCTACGCCTCTCCAGCGGTAAGGTCAGAAATTCTAATGTTTCAAATCGTGCAAATTTAAGCTTTCTTGTCAAAAATAGTAGTGGGTTATGTCTCAAGAATTGCAGCCTGTAATGAATCACTCAAATACCGAGACGGAAACGCTCACTCTGTGGCAACAAATTGTAGAAGACTGGATCGCTCATGGACAGGATTGGACAAAACCTGGCTTTAGAGCAGTGGCAGTATACCGATTTGGGGTCTGGCGCATGGGAATTCAATCTAAACTCCTACGGGCACCGTTGAGTGTGCTGTATCGCATGTTATTCCGCAAGGTACGCAACACCTACGGCATTGAGTTGCCCTACACCGCTAAGGTGGGGCGGCGAGTGGTGATTGAACACCAGAGCGCGATCGTCATTCATGGGCACTGCGAGATTGGAGATGACTGCATCATCCGGCAGGGCGTAACGCTGGGCAATCGTTACCTGGAGAAACCCCTGGAAGCTCCTAAACTGGGTCGGCGAGTCAATGTGGGGGCAGGAGCGAAGATTTTTGGGGCGGTGACGATCGGGGATGGAGCCAGCATTGGCGCGAATGCTGTGGTACTCCAGGATGTGCCTGCAGGGGCAACAGCCGTGGGCATTCCAGCCAAAGTCATTAAAACTACAATCCCTGCTCTATCAGAACCTGGCTTAAATGGTTCTAGCCAGACCGTTGAAGCAATGTAATCCCCCATTCCAGAACCGACAACTTTATATTTGAGCGATTATTCTGCTTATGCCTGCTGAAATTTTGCTAAAAAGTAACACCCGTTTGCTCATCGTGACGGTGAATTACCGAACCTCCCATCTGGTGATTGAAGGTCTACGTTCCCTGGAGCCTGAGGTTCGGGCCGTACCAGGAATCCAGGTCGCGATCGTAGACAACCATTCTGGTGACGGTTCCGTTGAGAAGATTGGAGCCGCGATCACGGCTGAAGGGTGGGAAGATTGGGTGACTCTAATGCCCTCTACAGTCAATGGCGGCTTTGCTTACGGCAATAACTATGCCGTTCGTCCGGCACTCCAGGCAACTCATCCACCCGATTACTTTCTACTCCTGAATCCGGATACGCAAATTCGTCCCGGAGCGATTAAAGAATTGCTCAGCTTTATGGATCAGCATCCCGACGTGGGAATTGCTGGGAGCAGTTTTGAGGAGGCAGATGGTAAGCCGTGGCCCTATGCCTTTCGGTTTCCCAGTTTCATCAGCGAATTTGAAGGCGGCATCCGGCTGGGCCTGATTACCAAACTGCTCTCCCGTTGGAAAGTGCCGCAGACGATGGCTCCCGATCGCGAACAACCAATTGATTGGATTCCCGGAGCCAGTATGATGGTGCGCCGGGAGGTCTTTGAATCCGTTGGCTTAATGGATGAAGGCTATTTCCTGTACTACGAAGAAACCGACTTTTGCCTGCAGGCGAAGCGGGCCGGATGGAGTTGCTGGTATGTGCCCCAAAGCCGGATCATGCACATTCTGGGGCAAAGTACAGGCGTAACAGCCACTAATCAGCAACCCCGGCGGCTACCCCAATACTGGTTCGATTCCCGGCGGCGCTACTTCCTGAAAAATCATGGCTGGCTATATGCCGCACTGGTGGATATCAGTTGGCTAGCTGGCTTCAGTCTATGGCGGGCCAGACGAGTGTTGCAACGGAAACCCGATGCCGATCCTCCCCAGTTACTGGAAGATTCCATTCGCAACAGTGTGTTTCTGAAACGAGAAATTCCCAGCCAGCAACTGCCAGAGCCGCAAAATGGCTGATTCTCTAGCTGCGATCGTCTTAGCTGGGGGGCAAAGTTCTCGCCTGGGCCAGGATAAAGCCCTGATTCTGGTACAGGGTATGCCCCTCTTGCGTCGTACCTGTGAGGTAGCTCTAGCTTGCACCTCTCAGGTCTATGTCGTTACGCCTCGTCCGGAAATCTACCAGCCCCTGCTCCCTCCCCAGTGTCAACTGGTTTTAGAACAGCCGCTGTCTAATGAACCTCAACCCCACGGGCCATTAGTCGGCTTTGCTCAGGGACTAGGTGTGATCCCAACCGAGTGGGTGCTGCTGCTGGCCTGTGATCTGCCCTACTTACAGGCCGATCTGCTCCAGCACTTCGTCTATGCGG
>JBBIQC010000481.1:0-4335 GCA_037442585.1 Oscillatoriales cyanobacterium bin_317 | reverse complement strand
ACTGGTGATCGGCGGATTAGTTGGGTCTTTGACCACGATGATCCTCAGTCATCTGGCTCTTCCTGGCCCCCGTAACTCCTTTCACTGGGATCGACAATGTTTCCAGGAACTGCATCGCTTTGGCCGCTGGGTATTTGTTAGCACCCTGTTGACCTTTTTGGCTGGACAGGGCGATCGCCTGCTCATCGCCCGGTTCTTAGATGTTCGTTTTCTGGGAATTTACACCGTGGCGCTCAGTTTATCCAGAGTCACCGCAGAAGTGATCAATATGGTGGGCGATCGCGTGTTGTTTCCCTCCTATGCCGAAATAATTCGTGAGCGGCCCGACCGTTTATATACGGTGCTACGCCAATCTCGACTGTTGCTGATTCTCATTAGTTGGGCAGGTTCCCTGTTTTTTATTGTATTTGGCAAAACTCTGATCGGTATTTTGTACGACGGACGCTATGCGGAGGCCGGCTGGATTTTGCAGACCCTGGCGATCGGAGCTTTGGTGGCCCGTGTGGGCCACACTTACGACAATGTGTTGTTAGCCAAAGGTCATACCATGACGATCTCTGGCTTACTTGCAACTCAAACGGTAATTCAACTCAGTGCCATGATTTTAGGCAATTACTGGGCTGGGCCTCATGGAGTGATCATTGGCATTGCAGCAACAGGATGGCTGATGTATCCCTTCATTGCTATCTGTCATGCTCGCCAATCTGTCTGGCAGCCTGAGCTAGATTTGCCGTTTATTGCCGCTGCTATCGGCATTGCAGCTTTAGTCATGCCTCACTAAGTTAAATTCTTTTGTCGAATATTGATGTAAAGCTATGTCGCTCTCACCTGTTGTTTCAGTCTTGATTTCTGTTTTTAATGCTAAGCCGTATTTAAGACCTGCTATAGACAGCATTTTGAATCAAAGTTTTCAGGATTTTGAATTATTGCTACTCGATGATGGTTCAGTTGATGGCTCCTGGAAAATTTTGCAGGAATATGCTGTGAGGGATCCTCGAATCCGGATAACTCGTCGTGAAAATCGAGGTGTGCCTAAATCTCGCAATGAACTGTTGGTCATGGCTAAGGGTGAATTTGTGGCCGTGATGGATGCAGATGACATTGCCCTTCCCGATCGCCTGACTCGCCAGGTCGAATTTTTGCACCATCATCCTGAGGTAGTCTGTGTTGGGGGCAGCTACCAACTGATTGATGAAGCAGGTCGGTTGCTATTGAGCCGATTTGCTGTTCCTGAAACGGATGCTGAAGTTCAGGCTCAGTTACTGGCTGGGTTTGGGGGCATGCATCATCCCTGTCTGCTGATCCGACGATCGGCCATCCTACGGGTTGGTGGCTATACCGAAACGATGATCACCGGATCTGATATTGATCTGTGTCTGAAACTGGGCGAGGTCGGTCAGCTCGTTAATTTGAGAGAGCCTGTGCTGCAATACCGGGTTCATAGCCAGTCTCTTACAGAACGTAATTATACCCGTCCTCGGGAAGAAGTGAGGGCAGCCTGTGAGCGAGCCTGGCAACGGCGGGGAATTACAGGTGAATTTCAGGCTGTAGGGCCACGTCGTCCCGGTAGCGATCGCCAATCTCAGGAAACCTATGCCCTACTCTATGGTTGGTGGGCCTTTAACAGTCGACAGCGGGGAACAGCTATTCATTATGGGTGGCGAGCAGTTCAGTTAGCACCGTTCAACCTTAAAGCCTGGAAATTGTTCGCCTGTGCTCTACTTAAACCCCTACCAGACGCAGAGGAGCAAACCGTATGACCCCAATGCCCCGTGTGTCTGTTCTCATGCCCGTCTACAATGCACAACGCTATGTGGCTGAAGCGGTTGAAAGTATTCTGAAACAAAGTTTTGGTGATTTTGAGTTATTGATTACAGATGATGGTTCTTGCGATCGTTCCTTAACAATTCTGCAATCCTATGCTTGTAAAGACTCCCGCATCCGGCTGCGGAGCCAGATCAATCGAGGATTAACCCGTACTCTCAATGCCATGATTCAGGATGCACGCGGCGAGTACATTGCGATCCTAGAACATGATGATGTGGCCCTCCCAAATCGATTAGCCGATGAAGTAGCCTTTTTAGACCAGCATCCAGAAGTCGTTTGCGTAAGTGGAGCGCAGGACTTAATTGATGAGGCCGGACGTTTTCTCACCTGCTTGCAGTTACCTCAAACAAATGCCGAGATCCAACAGGCGGCTTTGGCCGGTCATGGCAGTATGTGCCATCCCGGTGTCATGATGCGGCGCTCTGCGCTTCTGAAACTCGGTGGTTATAACGAAACAATGGGATTAGCCCACGATCTCGACCTGTGGCTACGACTTGGTGAAATTGGGGAACTGGCAAACCTACCCCAACCCGTTGTCCGGTATCGCCTCCATAGTGCCTCCCTGAGTGAACAATACTGTGGCAAACAGCGGCAGGAAGCGTATTTGGCGTGTGAGCAAGCCTGGAAGCGGCGCGGCATTGAGGGGCATTTTGAAGCCAGAGAACCCTGGAGACCCGGAAAAGACAGACGTTCTCGCCACAAGTTTATGCTGCAGTATGGTTGGTGGGCGTTTACCAATGGCCAAAAGCGAACTGCTTTGATTTATGGATTTCGTGCGATCTATGCATTACCATTTACTCCTGAAAGTTGGAAGTTGCTAATTACAGCGGCATTCAAAAGCGGTGCAGATTGTTCCCAGGCAAAACTCTAGTTTTGTACATTCACCTAGCACGATTTATCCGGTAGTTATGCAATATCCCAGTCCGGCTTCTGTCAATTCTGCCCTGCTGAAACAGCCGATCGTCAGCATCATCATGCCAATGCGGAATGCAGGGGCTTTTGTGGATCGTGCCCTGGCTTCGATTCTGCAGGAATGTGAAATTCCCCTGGAAGTGGTGGTGGTGGATGATGGGTCTACGGATGGTTCAACAAATCGGGTAGGCGAGATCGCGGATCCTAGAATCCGCCTGATTTCCGGCCCGCAGCAAGGCATTGCTGCGGCTCTCAATGCTGGTTTAGCTCAGGCTAAAGGCGACATTTTTATGCGCTGTGATGCCGATGATCTATATGCTTCTGGCCGCATCCAACAACAGGTGATGTGGTTGATGAATCATCCTGACTTTGTGGCAACCTGCAGCAGTTATGCTGCCATTGCCCCAGCAGGCTGGGAAGTGATTTCCTTTCCCTGCGGCTCTAAAGCAGAGGAGATTACGAAAGAGTTGCAACAGGGAGTAACCCGTACTCACCTCTGTACTTATGCAATTCGTATGCCTGCCATTCAAGCTCTAGGTGGTTTTCGGCCTTACTTTGGCACCGCAGAAGATATTGATCTCCAGCTACGGTTGGCAGAGTTTGGCAGAGTTTGGTATAATCCCACGACCTCCTATTACTACCGCCTGCATAGCACTTCAATCACCCATACTCAGAGCCTGCCGGAACAAGAATTCTTTAAATCTGCTGCCCAGGAATTCCAGCGGCAACGGCTCACAAGGGGAAGTGATGATTTACAACGAGGCTGTCCGCCTGTTCTCACTGCTCCGCTTCCTGGCCCCGTTTTTTCTTCAGAAGAACATATTCATGGACTACTGCTTGGTTCCGCCTGGAGTAAACACGCTGAGGGACGGAAATTTCAGGCGTTAAAAATTGGTCTGAGAACGACCATGACTTATCCCACTTATCTTGAAAGTTGGCGAAGTCTGCTCTTACTGTTGCTAAAGCCAGTGCCTAAGCCAGCCTATTCTCCCGTCAAAGACTTGGTGGCTGAGCCTTGTGGTGCAAAGCGATCGCCTTAAACTGAGTAGCTACTTAAACCAAGTCCAGCTAGAGAACTGGAGTTTTCCGATCAGAGAAACTACGGTTCTGGACTTGGACAAGGTTTAATTCACCTTTCCAGCAAGCATTTCATAGAATCGACAATTTCCACAAGGCCCTTCTGGGCTGACGGCACAGCGGATGAGTTCTGAACGCGCATTAAAGCGGCAACTGGCATCACCAAGCACCCAATGACCATTAACTAAACTCCGTTCTGAAGGCCGAGGAGCTGACTGAACGTAGAGAGAAATCTGGTGTAATCGGTAGCGACCTGCTCTCAGTTGGTAACGGTGACGACGTTCCAAAACCGTATAAGTACGTCCTTCCAACTCCAGAAAAGAGCCTGGTTGCGGCATCCAATCTAACTGAACACTACCCAAAGAGCGTTGTGGGTGAGTCAAAATCACCTCTGTAGAAAGGTTCAGTGCTTCCATTGCCGTTCTAATAAATACGCATGGTTTGATGGTATCGCACTCTGGATTCTGGCCGGGTTCCTCCCATGTCATGGCACTGGTTCAACTTTGTGTTTCGATATAC
>JBBIQC010000480.1:0-4344 GCA_037442585.1 Oscillatoriales cyanobacterium bin_317 | reverse complement strand
GAACTTACGATCGATTGTCAGCCTCGTCCTGAAGGCAGCAAATCCAATTCTCTCCGCCGTGCTGGACAACTTCCGGCAGTACTGTATGGGCACAAAGGAGCAGAATCTATTGCTCTGACTGTACCCATGAAAAAAGCAGAACTGTTGCTGCGAGATGCTTCCCTGAATAACACCCTGATTCAGGTGAATATTCCCGAACTGTCCTGGAGTGGCAAGGCGCTGCTGCGGGAAGTGCAAACCCATCCCTGGCGCGGTACCCCCTATCACATCAGCTTTTTTGCGGTATCAGCGCAAGATTCCTTAGAAGTGGATGTGCCACTCCATTTTGTTGGCACGGCCAGAGGTATTAAGGAAGGAGGCGGTTCTCTCGATCCTTCCATGTCCTCTTTGCGCGTGAAGTGTGCTCCTGCCAGCATCCCTGAACAGATTGAAATTGATGTCACTAATTTAGGGGTCGGTGAAGCATTACACATCAGCGAAATTAGCTTGCCCGCTGGAGTTGTAGCTCTGGGAGATGCCAACCGGGTTGTGGTCAGTGTGTTGTCTGGTCGTGGCGGTGGCGAGGAAGCTGCAGAAGGCTAATTAAGAACAGTAGGGACATTGCCATACCCCTACTGTTTTTTAATCGTTTGCACTAGCAGCACCGATTTCACGGGTCGCTGGATGGCTTTACCAGACTCGTTGACTTTGCCATAAATGGTTTCTCCACCATAGTACAAAGCAGCGGAACTCCCTCCATCCAGATTTATCGCCTTTTCTACTTTCAGACTTTTCAGGTAATCGGCCAGTTCCTTTAAAGTCATGCCGGAGTTCGTTGGCTCATCCGGCTTTTGACCCACCATGACTAAGACGATCGTCCCATCACGAGTAATCCCGATCGCGGAACGAGCATTGCGGCGATCGCTGGCCAGAGAATCCCGGATCACCTTGCCATTGCTGCTATCTTGAAATCCTTCCTGCACCAGCGTTATATCCGGGAGTAACTGAGGGCCGCCCCCTAAGGCCGATTCCAGTTCACAGCCGGGAGCAGGCAGCGTCTGACGCAACGTAATGTCATAGACAATTTGCGAACCACAGCGATATTGCCGAAACTCAGAACGGTTGAGAATTTTATCCAGGTAGGGCAGTAAATCGGGATTCGTCATTAACCGCTCGTTGTCCTCTGGTTTGGCGACCTGTCGAGCTTGCACGATCGCCGCCGACGTGGACTTCTGGTTCTTTGGATCAAAGAATCCGCCATTAATCGCGGCGATCGCGCCATAGGTTTGCACAAACGAGGCCAGTGGTTCGACCGTATTTGCCACTCCCGGTGTCACTAAATACTGCCCTTGATTAGGAATGTGCAGAGTATATACAATGCTATGCGGCAACCGCTCCACCTTAAATCCGATCTTGGCAGGAGAAGGAGATACTACGGGAGAAAGGGATACAGGAGACTGAGCCGTTGGCGAAGACGACATCAAGGGTAACGACTCCGAACAAGCGACCATCAGCATCCCCATTCCCATGAAACCAAATATCCGTACTCGAATCTTGTCCATTCCTTTCCCATACAGTTGTGAACCACCCTTGATTATCTGATATTCAATTTGCAAGAGAGGGCCGAGTCTGAGTATTTCTTTTAGAGAGGGAAGAAAATGGTTAACTTAGAAAAATTAGATCAGGTCAAGCTACTCTTTAATGCCAATTTAGCCTCTAAGGTAAGAGAAAAGATTGTTAAGAATCTATCTGCTGTGGCCTTTTCCCATCAAGGTCAGTATCTTTGGTTGGGAACCGACGAATTTACGGCCATAGAACGATTAACGCAGCTAAAGGGTAAAACGTTTGGCGATCATATCCGCTTTGAATGCAAAACCTTTATTAAGGATTTTGATGAATCTCAAGGAGAGGTTGATATCGAAGGATTAGACTACGACAATGGCTACCTTTGGATTATTGGGTCTCACAGCAGTAAGCGTAAAAAGGTAGAAATTGAGGAAAACAAGTTTGAGGTTCAAGGAAAAGAACTAAAAGGCATCGAAAGGCAAGAGAATCGTTACTTACTAGCGAGAATTCCGATCGATGAGCAGGGCAATTTAGCGGCTGAATCACCCCAAAGAGCCTGGTTAAAGCGAAGTGGGAAGAGTGATGCTCTCACTCAAGCCCTTGCAGGAGACGAATACCTTGATCTGGCAAAGATTGTCGAAGGTGAAGAGAGCGGCTCTTTACCAGGGAAGGACTTTTACTTCTATCTCCCTAGTAAAGAAAATGGTTTGGATATTGAAGGATTGGCAGTAAGCGGCAACAGAGTTTGGATCGGTTTGCGAGGGCCGGTTCTTCGCGGTATTGCTATCTTGCTTGAAATTGAAGTTGAAGCAAGCAAAGCCCATGAATTGAAACTTAAACCCATTGGCAATCATGGCAGGCTATACAAACGCCATTTTCTTGATCTCGATGGTTTAGGAGTTCGAGAGCTTTGTTGGAACGAAAAAGACAACTATTTACTCGTTTTAGCAGGCCCAACCATGGATTTGGACGGTGCTCATTCACTGTTTCGCCTGAATCAGCCATCCACTCTAGTAGATAACAGTCTTTCCAGCCAAAAGAATCAGCAATTAGAGTTTCTCGGAGAGATTCCTCATCAACGCAAGAGCGATCGCGCTGAAGGGTTGACATTTTTTGAGCAAGCCAAATCAATTCTGGTTGTTTATGATAGCCCTGCCAAGGAGCGGTTAATTACCAATGAGCAAGACACTGTGACTGGAGTTCATACAGATATTTTCTCCTTACCTGATTAATCTGCTGACAGTAGAGCGGAGTAACCAGCTCTGATGTTCACCCCTCCGCCTTCGGCACCTCCCCTTGCCACGGGGAGGATAGGTGGGGGCTGATGTGTAGCCTAATCTGGAGTGAATCAATAAGTTGCTATGGCGTTTCCAGGCACCGATCTACTCAGTCAAAAGCAATGTACACGGCGGATTCCAGAAATATGTTCCCTGGTCTGCACAAAAGAAGAATCTGATATATCAAGTCGATTAAAGGGGATGTTTGTCTGTTATCGCGCACTCTGATTGAACAATCCTTTTTTCTGTGGCTGAGATAACTTGACTATGAACGTTGTCCCCACGCCAACTTCACTGTCTACGCTCAACTCACCTTGATGGAGATCCAGGCATCTTTTTACTACTGCCATGCCTAAACCGCTACCCACAATACTCCTGGCATTTCTGCCACGACGAAATGGTTCAAAGATTAAAGCTTGTTCCTCTGTAGGAATGCCGATGCCTTCATCTTTAACTTGAAAGGTAACAGTATCAGGTTCACAAATCAATGTGAGGTAGACAGGGCTTGCTGGGGAGGAATACTTGAGAGCATTTGATAGTAGGTTACTTAAAATCGAATACAGCAGTTTTTCATCCAGGTAAGCATAGGTGCTAGTTCCATACTTTTCAAATTTAATGGTGCGGGGTTGTTCGCTGAAAAGTTGGATGTCTTCAATCAGGTTTAAGCAGAAAAACTGCATTTCTAATAATTCAGGCTGACACTCCAATTTCCCAGCATCTGCTCTTGCTAACGTCAAAATATCATTCAGCAATTGAGTCATTAACTTCGCAGATGCCTGAATTTGAAGTAAGTTTTTTAATTTATCAGGCTCAACTAAATTCCTGAGGTTTTCTTTCAGCAACTGAGATGAACCAGTAATCACACTTAAAGGAGTACGGAATTCGTGCGAAACCATTGAAAAGAATTGCAGTTTTAATTCACTGAGTTCTTTCTCTTGGGCTAGTTTTTGTTGTGCCTGTTCAAGTTGCTGGCGCTGAAACATTTGACGATACAGCAGGACATAAACACCCAACAGCCAGACAAATGCCAGAATTGTCCCTAAGTTTTCGATCGCCATCCTGACTTGAGAATTGGCCTGAAATTGTTCAATTTGGTTTTGCAGAATCTGTTCTTCTGAAGTTTGCAACTCGGTAATGATCTGGCGAATTTGTGCCTGATTCTGATTGGTTTGAATGACTAACGGATGCTCAGATGCCAGGAGCGATCGCGGTTTCCGGTACAGTTCAGTAGATTGTTCAAACAGATTTCGTCGTTGTTGAATCAATGATTCAAGCGTATTCAGTCGTTGTTCTTGAGTGGGGGTATCGGCTAACGGCTGGCGTAACTGCTCTAGCTTGGTGGTCAACCGTTGCACTGCCTGATCGTAGCTATCCAGTTCTGTTTGTTCACCTAATAAAAAGTAACGCCAGCGCCGAGTCTCGATATCGGTCAGAGTTTCAGAGATATTGGTCAATGCTGTGAGAATTTCATTCGTTTGCTTCACCTGAACCTGGCTTGTAATCAATTGCGTAGCATTCTGAT
>JBBIQC010000479.1:0-4348 GCA_037442585.1 Oscillatoriales cyanobacterium bin_317 | reverse complement strand
CTTCAGGTTTTACAGGAGCAGCATTCCCACAAAAATCTTCAAAATAGAGTTCACCCGAGTAATATCTTGAGGATCGGCCGCTAGAAATAGAATTTTAATTAAACGATTTTTGCCCATTTGGAGAAATGATAGATGCCTGTGTTCTTATCAAATATAGCTTTTTAGTAAAAGGTAAAGGGTAACCACGCCCCTTTGCGGAAGGTAGTTACCCTTGAGATTTCTTAACTAATAAAAGCTATTCAACCGTTGCAGTCCTATCACTGTGTTTTTTCATATAATCGTTGAGCGTAGCCAGTTGAGTTTTTGTCAGTTTAGAACGAATCTCATTGGCGGATTTCTGGACGATCGCCACAATTTGGCCTTTCTGCTTGGCATCCAGGTTTAACTCATTGATGATTTGCGACATCGGTTTCTTAGCAGCACGCGCTTGTTTGAATTTTGCTTGCTGATCGGGTTTCAAAAGCTTATTGATAGCAACTGTGCGATCGCGGCGGATCTGTCTAATTTCTTGCTTCTGTTTCTCAGTCAGATTCAACCCCTGAATCAACTCACCAGATTCAGAATTTTGGGTTGTAGTAGAGTTTTTTACAGGTTTTGCGACAGGTGCAGTTTCAGTTTTGGCTTGCACCGCAGAGGGAGCGATCGCGGCTCCAGATAGGAAGGTAAAAACCGTCGCACCCAGGATCAAGGGAATTCGTTGCACCATTTTAGAGATCATTCAAGCTGCTCCTTCCATAGGAAATAGGTTTAGTAGGGAAGGGGCGATGCGAGCAAGTGACTGGATTCATTGTGCTTGCACACACGCTTTCCCTACTCTGTCAATATCTCTAATGGTACTGATCGGTTTGTCAATCCCGTGAACTTGCAATGAATTTTTTACGAAGAACAGTGGCAGCGTGTTCGGGGGACTGAAGACCTGTTTGCAAAACCTCAAACACCCGCTGCATATTTCCCCGCAGCAAAGCTGAACCATCTAGCCAGAGTCCGGGAAAAGTGCGGCTTTGCCAGATGCCATCCTCTGACTCGCCCATGTGGTTGTCCGTGACTTCTGAATCGCAATGCCGCAGGCATGTAGACAATTCCCTCAATTAATTCGGCCTTTTTCAGATGCGGCATGGCATTGTAACAGCGCTCAAACTCGTAGCGGGTTAAGCGATCGCCGTTTTCCAGAGACGGAATTGTCAAGCGTTGAGCCGGAGTGTCTACCATCGGTGTACACGCTCCTTAAAGCGAGATCAGGCAGAGAGCACGAGGGGTTTTGTGGGTGGCTCGACGATTGGGGCCGATAATGCCTCTTCCAGGGGAGCGCGTCCCAATCGTTCTTCCAGGATATTCATCACTTCCCGGCCAAAGTCATTCGGGTTGCGCTTCCAGGCTTGCAGGCAGACCTCGCCAAAGAAGGAACCCAGTGGCTCCGGATTCCACAGCAACTTGCGAACCGTCCAGGGTTTGATGTTCATCGGGTCATAACCGGGACGCAACACCTCATTCTTGAAGGCGAATTCTTCCAGGTGGGTATGGGGTTGCAAGCCGATGAAGAAAATGGCAGGTTCTACTTTATCGGCTCCAAAAATGTTTTCTAACTCGCGGTGGTAGGCGATCGTTTGCCGGATGGTATCGAGGGTTTCGTCGATGACATTAAACGAGTAATTGACGGATACCAGATCGTTAAATCCCGCCGCTTTCAGATCCCGGCAATTTTGTAGAACAGTACGCAGGTTGTACCCCATCCGCATCTTCCGCACCAGTTCCTGAGAGCCACTGGTGATCCCGATCTCAAAATAATTCATGCCTGTTTTGACCATCAGGTCGCACAATTCCGGCGTTAAATTATCGGCTCGAATATAAGCGGCCCAGTGGATGTCCTGCATTCCAGCCTGGAGCACCTTTTGCAGCAGTTCCACCACGTCATCAATATATTTCCGGGCGGGAATCAGTTGAGCATCGGTGAACCAGAAGTTGCGAATGCCGCGATCGTACAACTGGCGCATCTCTGCCACCACTTCATCGGCAGGATTCACCCTCACCTGCTTGCCTTCGATCACGGTGTAGATACAGTAACAGCAGTTGTGAGGACAGCCCCGCTTCGTCTGCACGCCTACATAGAAATCCTCTGCTTGCAGGTAGTACTCAAACTCATTCCAGATGCTCTGGATATAGTCATAGCTGCAGGCCGTTTTTTCAATCGGGGCAGGAGCTTCGTGGATCAGACGAGCGCGGGGTTGCGTTTCACCCACTACATAACACCGCTCGTTCTGTAGACTCTCTCCGCGCACCAATTTTTCCAGCAAGGTTTCCCCTTCGCCCACTGAGACGATCGCCCCTTTGGGCAGGCTCTTTCCTAACTGCTCATAAAAGACGCTGACGGCTCCGCCACCGACGACCACTTTGGCTGCAGGGTTGTAGCGTTGAGCGCGACGGGTGCCTCGCTTGATCAGACCCAGGTTTTGCCACAATTCTCCGTAGTAACCTCCGGCAATCCGCAGCAGTCCCAGTGCCCCTTTTAACTTCACCAGGGGATTGCGGGAATAGAAGAATTCAAAGGTGTACTGCAGAGGATTGCCGCCCCGTCCCCCTACCGGGGCATAGATCTGAATATCCCGCCAGGAAAACACCAGTAAAGTCGGCTGGAATTCATCAATACAGGCATCCAGGGCGGTGGCGTAATCAATGGGTGGTACCGTTCCCAGGTCGAAAATCCGTTGCTGTACCTGGGGAAACAGTTTGTGAACATGGTCAGCCAGGTAGACAACCCCGATCGGAAAAATGGGGTTGCACGGGAGGCGAACGTAGAGGATCCGGCTTTCCATATCAGCAAAACGTGACGAATTCTAGATTGAAACCTTGTCTGTGCCAGACTTGAAGCTTCTCTTACAGGAAATTTCAGGTTTCTGGCTGGACTTATTTATGTTACACAACTTCACGATACCACAGTTGCCAACTTGAGGGGGGACTTGTTACTGGGGCAGCCTCTGTTAATTTTTTAATCAGAAGAAGCAAAAAAACGATCGCTCCGCCCCTACCGTTAGGTATAAATTCTCAATATTTTTTTGCTTTAAGCGTGAGTTGGTAATCGGATTTACAACCAAAGGGGATCAGCCAATGGTAGGGTCGATATGCTTACAGACCCTAGTGCATACACAAATTCTATGGCTCAGATTTTTGATCCCGTACCCACCAACAGTACCCATCCCATTGTGTGCTGTTACGTCAATGCCACCAACCGCATCCAGGTGGCCCGCATTACCAACATTCCCAATTGGTACTTTGAACGGGTCGTGTTTCCTGGACAACGGCTGATTTTTGAAGCCCCTTTAGAAGCGTTGTTAGAGATTCATTGCGGCATGATGGCCAGTGCGATTCTGGCAGACACGATTCCCTGCGATCGCCTGCAGGTTGAGGATGCGGTGATCTCATCCTTTAATCCTGAACATGAACAACGCATGGAGGAATTGAACGAAGGACTGGAACCAGCCAAGTTAGTCACTAAGCCGGTTGGGGTTAGCAGTTGAGGCGCTGATCACGGTCATCACACTGTTAAAAAGGTAAAAAGGGGCTACTACCGAATTCAAACCCTTTAACAAACCAACTTCTTGAAGACCTCATTACAGTTCCCTATTCCCATTGGTTCAATTGCGAAGCCCACTGTTGCATCAAGGTATTTACCTGAGCACGGCGGGCTTCAAACGTAGCCGCCGCCCAGATCAGTATCAGTCCCAGCAGGATGCCCAACGCCCACAGCATGAGGGAATAATCACTAACAAATCGCCATAACTGCCAGAGCACCTGCAGAATAAAGGTGACGGTGCCGATGTAGAGAAAGGCCCGAATCCGCAACAGTAAGCCTGCCACAATAAAGCCAAATTCCAGCGCCAGCGCCAACAGCCCTGCAAACACAGGCGCAACTCCGGCAATCCCGACTTCAGACTGGTAGAAGCCGGTCAGACAAACCAGTGCCGTAGCCAGACTACGGAGCCAGTGCCGTTTTTCCCGATCGCGCTGATGCTGCAATCCCGGATCAATCTGCGCGACATACAGTAAGGAGGCACTCAGCACCATGACAAACCAGAGCGGTTCTCTTAACTCGTAGGTGACAAATATCCGCAGAATTGCCCAATCCGCCAGCAAAACCCCAATGTAGCTCAAGCGAGGTTGCCGTTCTGCCGCTGCTAACCAGGCATAAAAAGCGGCTCCCATTAACAAACTCTGGATGTTTATCCCCCAGGCCACAATTAAAATCACCACCCCTGGTAATACCGCTGCCATTTGCTTCCAGGGACGTTTATCCCATCCCCAGCGATCCCAGGGGCCGAAGTATAACGCCAATGCGATGCCGACGGCGATCGTG
>JBBIQC010000478.1:2956-4358 GCA_037442585.1 Oscillatoriales cyanobacterium bin_317 | reverse complement strand
TCATGATATCTCCCGTCTCTTTTCCTTTTTTCAATGAACTAGCCCTGCGCAGCAGAGGGGACGAGAAAGCAACAGCGGTCACTCGCAGGGCACAACTGGAACGAGCATTTGACACCGGAGGCTGTAACCTGGAAACGGCGATTATGTTGACGGAAGCGATCGGCTGTCGGTTTCAGATGGCTTGTATCGAGATCGAGGAGTTTTAAGATGACTGACAGCAATGAAAATGGGAGCCGCCTCGATCGCATTGAAGCGATCATGCTCGACCTGGCAGCCGCCAGCGTTCGCCACGACAACACGATGAGCAGGCATGATGAGGAATTCAGCCGCATCAATCGCACCTTGCAGGAAATTGCCGAAGCCCAGAAACGGACTGAGGAGCAACAACAGGCCAACGCCCAGGCGATCGCCCAGAACCAGCAGGCGATCGCTCAGAATCAGCAAGCGATCGCTCAACTCACCGCCGAACAACAACTCAGCAGGCAGGACATCAACACCCTCACGGCCAGCATTCAGGATCTCAGAAATATGGTGGCTGACTATATCCAGGGACGCTCCCAGCCCTAAACTCAAGACAGCTTCAGCGGGGCAATTGCACGGATCTTTTTTCCCAAACCGGGAATGATTTAGGTATGCCAACGACCTCTACCACCGACAAGCCAACCATCAGATTCACCGTCGATTTGCCCCTGTCCCTGCACCTGGCATTAACAGCCCTGGCGGAGCAAAAGCAAAGGCGAAAGGCAACCCTGGTCAGAATCGCGATTGCTCGATTATCTCTGAAGGATGACATTGGAGACGAGGCACTTTTATCCGAAGTAACGAAGCGCTTCACCCTGGACATGGAACCCAGCGAGCATGAAAATCTCTCAATTCTGGCAATCCGGATGCGCCGAAAAAAAGCGGAGTTGGTTCGATGGGCGATCGCTCAATTGTTGCAGGACACTCAGGACAACGCCTTAGTGCAGTGATTCTTTGAGCCACAGTGAATTCTATGGTACACATTATGGAGATTGATGCAGTAGTGCAGTAATTATTCGGAGTCCTGGGGAAACTCTATGCAAATAACGAAATGGATCAGAAACAAAAGGGCGTCCATCATCCTTTTCAAGGGATTCGCCCCTTCTTCTGTCAGGTAGAAGCCGTGGAAACCGCCATCTGGTTGGCTGAAGTCACGCCCCAAAATGCCAAAACTGCGAAATCTCTGGGAACACATCCGCAAGAAGATGCCAAAAAAGGGGAGAGGCACCGCTAAAGATCTTGACCCCCTCAGCCTACCCGCAGAACTGCAAACGGCTCTGGATGCCCTCTACTGCCACTATGTTAAGACCTATGAGGTGTGGCAGGAGCAGGGGATTAGTGTGCCTCCAGTGTTCATTGTGGTCTGCAACAATACCGCAAC
>JBBIQC010000478.1:0-2920 GCA_037442585.1 Oscillatoriales cyanobacterium bin_317 | reverse complement strand
TGGTGCATGACTTCATTTCAGGGTTTTATCGAGTCGATGATAACGGCACAGAATCCTTCCACAATGGACGGCTGGAGTTATTTCGCAACTATGACAGCCACGGCAACCGTCTGGCACGGCCCCGAACGTTACTGATTGATAGTGAGCAGTTAGAGTCTGGTGAGGCGTTGGACGACCCAGGCGAAGAACCCAAGATCCATTTATTTGGGCAACTGAAGCGGATTGCCCGACTCTGGATGAAGGACTACCTGCGCTGCACCGGAGGTACTTATCCGGCTCAGTTGATCTACCGCGAAATTGCCGATATGGCCTGCGATCGCATCAAAGCGGCCATTACGGAGGCAATGGTGGGCGATCGTCCAATTAAAGCCATCCTGGATGCTTACAACCCGGTCGGTTCAACCCAATACGTCAACTTCAATACATCCAAACCCACTCTCTGGAAAACGGATCCACGCCGGAGTCATATCAACTGGGTGGTGTGTGATAGTGATTGGGAAGCCGAGTTTTGCCGGGTGGCTGAAGTGCATCCCCGTGTCAAAGCCTATGTCAAAAACCAGGGGCTGGGGTTTGAAGTGCCCTACCAGTATGGCTCAACCTCCAGAAAGTATCTGCCCGACTTCATTGTGCAGATCGATAATGGACGTTCAGACCCGCTCAATTTGATTGTGGAAATTAAAGGCTACCGGGGTGAGGATGCGAAGGAGAAAGCTAACACGATGCAGGTTTATTGGGTTCCAGGGGTGAATAACCTGGGAAGCTATGGACGTTGGGCATTTACCGAGTTCACCACTGTCTTTGAGATTGAGTCAGAATTTAACAAGCTGGTCGAGCAATTTTGTATTCCTGCACTGCACCATTAGGCTAATCACGCCTGGAGGTTTTGACGATGACCGTCACATCCACAGAAACCAAACACTATACCGCCGAGGAATATCTTGTTCTGGAGGTTGAGTCCGATCGCCGCAACGAATATCGCAATGGAGAAATTGTGCCGATGACTGGGGGAACCCCTGAACATAACCAAATTGCCAGTGCACTGAATGCTCTAATCTGGTTTGCATTGCGGGGTAAGCCCTATAGCGTTTTCATCACCGATCAGCGGCTCTGGATTCCAGCGGTTGAGCTATACACCTATCCCGATGTAACGGTCATTGCCAATCCCATTGAACTGAAGCCAGGGCGTAAAGATACCGTCACCAACCCGATCCTGATTGCAGAGGTGCTGTCAGATTCAACCAGTGCCTACGATCGCGGGGATAAGTTTGCCGCCTACCGCACGATTCCCACCCTGCAAGAGTATGTGCTGATTGACCAATCTCAGGCCCATGTGGAGCAGTTTGTGAAACAGGCTGCCCATCAGTGGTTGTTCACGGAATACAGCGGTAAAGAGCAATCCTTTACCCTGTCATCGGTTGGTGTTGAAATTGCTTTAGCTGATTTGTATGAAGCGATCGAACTTTAAAGTGAATTAGCGGATCAGGAGAGAAAACCCATGCTCAAAAGTTATGAAGCAATCTATAAAAACGGACAGGTGAAGTGGTTGCAAGAACAACCCGAAGTCATCTCTGCACGAGTCATTGTCACTATTCTCGAAGAAAATGCTCCTTCAACCCCGGTAAAACGACGATCGCCTCCCGCCGCGATCGCGGGTCAGGGTAACGGGCGATTGGTGGTGAATTATGACATCGTTGCAGAGCTATCGAGACTTGGAAGTCTGGCAGAAATCAATCGACTGGGTGGAGAAGATTTACCAAGCCTCCAAAAACTTTCCCCCAGAGGAGAAATTCGGGCTAATGAGCCAACTTCGGAGAGCAGCAGTCTCGGTTCCGGCGAACATCGCGGAGGGAGCAGCCCGGAGCGGGACGGGCGAGTTTCTTCAATTTCTGAGCATCGCCAGCGGCTCTCTAGCGGAAGTCGAAACGTTGCTGATTCTGGCGCAGCGGCTGGAGTTTATCGAGCCACAGACTTACCAGGCTCTGATGCAAGAAGCCGACACGCTTGGACGGATGCTCAACGGTCTCAAGCGATCGCTGCACTCCAGACGCTCCAACCCAAAGACTTCCCCCTCACCCTAACCACTAAACACCAAACACAAGCCACCATCCACGGAGTCGATGTCTTCCATCCCCAATCGGGAGAGGTGAGATCCAGTAGTGCCGATGAAATCGCCTGCTGGTTTATTGACACTGACTACAACTCAGAGAGCTTCTTTGTCCGTCATGCCTACTTCCTGGGAGCCAGCGATCCCTACAAATCTCTAAAAACGACCCTTAAAGCAGAAATCGACGAAGAAGCCTGGAGCAGCCTCTACAGCGATACCTCGCGCCCTTTCGAGAAACCCAAGTCGGGCCGCATTGCAGTAAAGGTGATTAACCACCTGGGCGACGAAGTAATGAAAGTTTTTAGTGTGGAGTAAAAGCTATGGAATTCTGTATAAAGCAGAATTGAGAGAATAAACAGTATCACCCGCAATCAGGAGGTTGCTTATGCGTAAACAGATCATCGAATACACTTCCCCCTTAGATGCTTTAATTGACCTTGCCAAGCAACTCAATGCCTATGAAACCCAATACCAAATGGACTCCGCAGAGTTTTTCACAAAGTACAGTCAAGGCGAAACCTCCGATGATGAAGTCTTCGTTGAGTGGGCTGGTAACTATCAACACTATCTGGCACTGCACCAGGAACTAGAGACGAAGTTGAAAAATGTCGCGTGAAGCCTTGAAAGCCTACTTCGATGCAGTCGAACAACGGTTGCTCACCCTGCCTAACATCTATGTTGAGCAGTTTAAGGCCGTTATTTTGACTTCCGAACGAGCAAATCTAAAGGTGAGAGTACGCTTCAAGGGGAAATATCTGCTGGCAATCAGTGAAGCTTTAGTCGTGATTGACAATCTGATTTGCCAAATCGATTATC
>JBBIQC010000477.1:2166-4394 GCA_037442585.1 Oscillatoriales cyanobacterium bin_317 | reverse complement strand
CTAACTCCAGACAGTTCAATCTTGGCTTTTTCTGCCGCTTCTGTAAGACGTTGCAGGGCCTGACGATCGCGCCGCAAGTCCACCCCTTCGGTTTCTAAAAACTTCTCGGCCAACCAATCCACAATTTTCTTATCAAAATCGTTACCGCCCAGTTGGGTATCCCCAGAAGTCGCTTTGACCTCAAACACACCATCGCCCACATCCAGGATCGACACATCAAAGGTGCCGCCCCCCAGGTCAAAGACGAGAATGGTTTGGTTGTCCCGCCGTTCCAGGCCATAAGCCAGCGACGCGGCGGTGGGTTCGTTCAGAATCCGCTTAACTTCCAATCCGGCAATCCGTCCCGCGTCCCGGGTGGCCTGTCGTTGGGAATCGTTGAAATAAGCTGGAACAGTGATTACAGCTCCGGTCACGGGTTCTCCCAGATATCGGCTGGCCTCATCCACCAGCTTTTTTAGGATCATGGCCGATATTTCTTCGGGCGCAAATTCTCGCTGCAATCGCGGGCACTTGATCTTGACGTTGCCGTTCTCGTCCTTGCGAATTGTGTAAGGAACTCGTTTTGATTCTGGCGATAATTCAGAATACTTGCGGCCAATAAACCGTTTCACGCCAAAAAAGGTGTTTTGCGGATCCAGAACGGCCTGACGACGGGCCAGTTGCCCCACTAACCGTTCTCCCTCTTTACTGAAACCCACGACGGAAGGGGTAGTCCGCATGCCCTCGGCGTTCGCAATCACGACGGGCTTGCCGCCTTCCATGACTGCGACGACCGAATTGGTGGTTCCCAAATCTATGCCGACTACTCTGCCCATTCGTATGTGATCTCCCGTTGCTGCTTGAGCGATGGATTATGGCTGGAACTAAACCGCTTGCACGTCCAGACCTGTAGTTTCTCTGAGGAAAATCTCCAGTTCTTGAGCTGGACGTGGTTTAGTTGAATTCCATTGTATCGTGCGAAAGGAGCCTGCCCTGTTCAGGTAGAGCATCAAGCGCGACGGCTACTTTTACGATTGCGTTCTGTCTTTCCTGAAGGACATTCATTTAGCAAAGGACAGCGATCGCACTCTGGATTGCGATAATAGCAGCACTTCTACCCATGCAACATCATGACTCCATGATGATCGTAAACCTGCTGGAGTGTCTAGTCTTCCGGTAATAATGCCTCCAAGATTGCGTGAGCAGGCCCAAGCGAAATCGTTTCTGGAATAATGCCCAACCGCACGACTAGTCGATGATGGCTATCCACCGCCAGAGCACGTCCCCGTAACCGACTCCATCCCTCACGGCCCCTTGGGGATCTGGCCCGTCGCTTCCATGCCCCTATAAACCAAGGCGGCAACATCAGCACGGGTGGCAGATTGATTTGGGTTCAGCAATTGACTGTTTGGATCTCCGGGAAGTAAACCAGCCTGGATTGCAGCCGCCATACTGCCTCTAGCCCAAGCTGGCACCTCTGCATTGTCTGGGTAAGCCTGCAAAACAGCTTCTGGATTGGCTGGAATCTGGGTGCCCAACCCTTTCACCATTGAACTGACTGCTTCCACTCGTGAAACCTGCTGCTCTGGGCGGAAGGTGCCATCAGGGTAGCCCGTCATGAAGTTGCTCTTAACCGCTTTATCGACGGCTGGCCCATAATTCGCTGGCACGTCGGGAAATTGCTTCGGAGGACGCTGATCCGGTTTGGTAAAGGCTTTCTGGAGTTGAATTGCAAATTGTCCCCGTGTCACAGGTTCGTTCGGTTTGAAGTTGCCATCTGGAAAGCCACCAATAATACCACGGGCGGAGAGTGCAGCAATAAAGGGATAGGCCCAGTAGGTATTGGGAACATCCGGAAAGGCGATCGCGGCCTGCGGTGGAGGCACGGGTACGACTGTTTGAGTAGGAACAGGAGTAGGAGTGAGCGTAGGAGTAGGCGTTACCACCGAAACTTCAGGACTGATGGTGGGAGTGGGGCTGGCCGTTGGACTGGCTTCTACCGTTGGACTGACCTGCACGGTAGGACTGACGGTAGGACTGGCCTGTACAGTTGGTGGCGAAAGTGTGACCGTGGGAGTTGGAAAGGGAGACGTTTGGAGGAATGGGAAGAGTCTGGCGGCGGTTTCACCGGGTTGGTTGAGCCAGCTTGAGACATCAAACCCTTGTCGCCCCTGAGTTAAGGCCCAGAAGAAAATAGCACCAAACGCAAGAAAGGCGACCAGTAGCGCGATCGGCTCATCATCTCTGAA
>JBBIQC010000477.1:0-2144 GCA_037442585.1 Oscillatoriales cyanobacterium bin_317 | reverse complement strand
CCAGGAGGAGAAGAGTTTGACATGGAATTTACCCTGACAGGATGAATGCTATCCAAGATGCCACAATCCTAGAGAGGTGAATCATTTTTGTAAAGCTCAGGATTGTGAATTTCACTCATAAGACCTTAGCCACTTTTACCCATCCACCTAGCTACCCCTTTCCTACGATCTCCTTTAATCCCCTCACCAGCCGCCCAATTCCCTCCTGTGCCGTGTCTCGTTCCAGAGCGGCATAGGCCACTCGCAGATAGCAGCCGTTCTGAAGGCCAAAGGTGTCTCCGGGGAGAGCGGCTATGCGATAGTGCTGGATGAGTTGTTGAATCAGATTCATGGCTTTAAGAGACGTATGGATACGGAGGAGGAAGTAGAACGCGCCATCGGTGGGAGGAATGGTACACAGGTCTGGAATGGTTTGCAGTTCTTGTAGCATCAGTTGGCGGACTTCCGCGATCGCTCCTAACCGTTCCTGACAGTACTTCCTGCCCACCTGCAAAGCTCCCAGAGCCGCATATTGGGAAATCACAGCAGGACAGATGACGTTCGTATCCTGAATCTTCATGATTGAGAGCAGCAGCGACTCTGGGATGACCATGTAGCCAATCCGCCAACTGGCAAATCCATAAGCTTTCGAGAGGCTGAACAGGGAAATCGTATAGTCCGCGCTTCCGGCAATGCTACCCGGAGTAAAGGCTGCCACACCGTTGTAGGTGAAATACTCATAAGCGGCATCATGAATGTGATACAGGCCATAGGTGCGGCAAAGCTGATTCACCTGCCGCAATACCGCTTCCGGGTAAACGACTCCGGTCGGATTATTCGGTGAAATAGTGACGATCGCCCGTGTGCGTTCGGTAATCGCCTGTTGAATTGCCTCAATTTGAAGCTGGTAGTTTTCATCTGTGGGAACGCAAATGGCATGACATCCGGCAATTTGAATCGCCATTTCATGATTGAAGTAATAGGGCGTTTGCAGAATGATCTCGTCACCGGGATTGGTAATCGCCAGCACCGCATTCAAAAAGCCCATATTGCTGCCTGCGGTGACCACAACCTGCTGCTGATCACCGATCGTGATCCCGTTTTCCGTTTGCAGTTTGGCCGCGATCGCCGCCAGTAGCGGTGGAATACCCTGGACCGATTGGTATTTGTGGTTGTTGGGACGGTTGAGAAATTCGCTAATCTGAGCGATCGCTTCTGGCGGTGGCCCATAGGAGACAACTCCCTGCCCCAGCGAAATGGTGCCTGGATGTTGCCGAATGAGTTCTCCTACGATCGGAATCACGGGAGTTTGCACCTGCTCCATCCGGGTGGAGTTTGGCTTACTCCATGTCTCCATCCCCTTCTCCTCCCCCGGAACGCTTGAAGAACTTACAGATGCCACGTTTAGACTCGCGGATGAATTGACACAGTTCCTGCACCAGTTCTGAGTCAAATTCCCGTTCCAATTTATCGGTAGCCTGGGAAACATTGAGGCCAGAGGTATACAGCACCAGCAACGCTTGTTTGAGCATCCGGCGATCGCTGGCGGTAAATCCAGCCCGTCTCAGTCCCACCACATTCAAGCCCATGATCGTGTTGGGACTGACACTGCGAGTGATGCAAAAGGGCAGCACATCTTTTTGCACAGCAGAAGCCCCAGACATCATCGCCAGTCGGCCCACCCGCGTAAACTGATGCACCAGACAATTGCCGCTGATGAATGCCCGATCTCCCACTTCCACATACCCAGCCAGCAGTGCCCCATTCGCCACAATCACTTGATTGCCCAGTTTCACATTATGGGCCAGATGACTTTGGGCCATCAGCAGACAGCCATTGCCAACTTCGGTCACACTTCCGGTCTGCGTCCCCCGGTGAATGGTGACATTTTCCCGAATCACACAATCATCACCAATCCGGACATAACTTTCTGCTTCCCGATAGGCCAGATCCTGCGGCAAATCCCCCAGCACGGCTCCGGCATGAACCCGACAGCGATCGCCCAGCGTGGTGTAGTTCAAAATTGTGACATGGGGGCCAATGACGCACCCATCTCCAATCTTGACCTTGCTCTCAATATATGCAAAGGCTCCAATCTTGACCTCTTTGCCCAATTCGGCCCCAGGCCCAATCACAGCCGTTGGGTGAATCTCCATTCACAATCC
>JBBIQC010000476.1:0-4421 GCA_037442585.1 Oscillatoriales cyanobacterium bin_317 | reverse complement strand
AGAGCACAAGGCGTGCGAGGAGATGGGGGAGGTGCAGGGGTGGGCTGCTTGACTGACAGGATGGCTGTTTGTCTCAACAATCACCCTGATTTTGTTACAGCGTGTTTCCCGATCATCCATCTGTCGTGGGGAACACTGAATTTAAAGCTTTTGCCCGTTTCCAGGAAATTCTGGGTCTGCAATGAAGTTTTTGATCAACCAATGCCCCATCTTAGTTGACCTATGACGATCGCCGATAGTGTTCATAATCTCCAGACCTTGCTCCTGGCGTTTCAATCCGTGATTGTCTTTGAAACCGTGGAAGAAGAACGAGTGCAAAAGCTGTTGCAAACTGCCGTTCAAGATATGCAGTTACCGCTTTACGAGTGGAGTATTACTCGTGGGTTGGTGCGTTCCGCTGGGCCGAATAACCGCTGGGTGGATGAGTGTACCCCTCCGGGCAGCCATCAACCTGCGGCCTTTGAACGCACGGTTGATCCCGTTGATATGCTGGAACATATTGGAGAAATGACACAGCGGGGGGTGTTTTGGCTCAAAGACTTTGCCAGACACTTAACGGATCCGGTGGTTGCACGTCAGTTTCGGGAAATTGCCCAACTCTTCGGTCAAAGTCGATCGGCGCTGGTGTTGAGTGGACATACGATCGCCCTGCCCCCCGAAGTTGCCCCGGATGCCGTCTACTTTGATTTGAAATTGCCGGGACGGGATGAGCTACAGCAAGTGGTGATGGAAGTGGTGCGATCGCTCTCCTACAAAAATCGGGTGCAGGTACAACTGCAAAATTCGGATGTCCAAACCCTGGTCCAAACGCTGCGAGGCATGACATTGAAACAGGCCCGCCAGGTAGTTGCTTATGTAGCTTTACAGGATGGCAAACTGACCGCCAGCGATGCCGACCAGATTCTAGAGCGGAAAGCTCAGATTATCCGAGAAGAAAGTTTGCTGGAATATATTCCGGTGAATGGCTCCATTCTGGAACTGGGTGGATTTGGTGGATTAAAGCACTGGCTGGCACGGGCGCGGGTTGGCTTTAGTCCCCAGGCGCAGGAACTCAACCTGAAACCCCCCAAAGGCATTTTGATTGTGGGGATTCAGGGCTGTGGCAAGTCGCTGGCCGCAAAGGCGATCGCCCATGAATGGAAATTGCCTCTGCTGAAACTGGATGCAGGCCGCCTTTACGATAAATATGTCGGCGAATCGGAAAAGAACTTCCGGCAAGCAGTGAAGCTGGCCGAATCAATGGCTCCCACCGTGTTGTGGATTGATGAGATCGAAAAAAGTTTTGGCACCACGGATTCTGATGCCGATGGCGGCCTGACCCGGCGCTTATTTGGGTTCTTCCTCACCTGGATGCAAGAAAAATCCCAGGATGTGTTTGTGGTCGCAACGGCCAACGATATCTCCAAAATTCCTCCCGAACTGTTGCGAAAAGGACGGTTTGACGAAATCTTCTTTGTCGATCTGCCGGATGTGCAGGAACGGGCAGCGATTCTCCGGATTCACCTGACCCAACGCAAACAGGTGCCCCAATACTTTGACCTGCCCGATTTGATTGCCGCCACCGAAGGTTATAGCGGTGCCGAAATTGAACAGGCCATTATCTCTGCCCTCTACAACGCTTTGTATTTAGGAAAACCACTAGATACTGCTCTGTTATTGGAGGCGATTCGCTCTACCGTGCCGCTGTCCGTTTCCCGACGAGAGAAATTAGCGGAGTTGCGGGCGATCGCGGCGGAACGGTTCGTTAGCGTGAAGTAGCCAGATGAAGAGGTGAAGGAGTAGAGGATTGAAGAGGGATGTCGATACAATAAAGGCACCTCTGAAATCACCCTTTATGCAAGCCAGCGATTTTCCAGAAACCTTTCAGCAGCAAGTTCTTTCCGAGCTAAGGCAAATTAACCAGCGACTTGATCACATTGAAGGAGATTTTGCCAATCTGGAGACTAAGTTCAATGGCCTGGACAATAAGTTCAATGGCCTGGAGACTAAGTTCAATGGCCTGGAGACTAAGTTCAATGGCCTGGACAATAAGCTCAACAATCTGGACTACAAATTCGATACCTACCGGAATGCATCCGATCAGCTAGTGCGACTGGCTACCACGATTATCATCGCAGCGGCTTCGGTCGTAATTCTCTCACCCCTGCTGCAGTCCGTTGCTCCTATCATTAATGCCTTTGTCTCTGGAGCAACCCCTGGCAGCTAAACCGCTTTACTGCCCACTATCCACTATCCACTATCCAATACCCATCCCTCCCCAATCCAAAATCCCAAATCTAAACCAAGTCCAGCTAGAAAACTCGAGTTTTTCCCTAGAAGAAACTACGGTTCTGGACTTGGATGAGGTTTAAAATCCAAAATCCCCTATCGCTTGCGCTAGAGTCATTAAGGCTGGTGCATTCAAGACAATTCCATGACCGACCCTGCCCCAACTTCTGACCTGACCAGTGGCTTACCCGAACGGCTGATTAAATATAAAGTGCAGTATGCCCATCACCGGGAAGTGAACCGGGACGCTCTCACGCCGATGATGCGGCATTATGTGGAACTGAAGGATCAGTATCCCAATGCCTTACTGCTATACCGGATTGGTGATTTTTTTGAAACCTTCTTTCAAGACGCGATCGCTGTCGCCCGTGAACTGGAAATCGTCCTGACGGCGAAACATGCGGGAGAAGCAGTGGGTCAGGTGCCCCTGGCCGGAATTCCGCACCATGCCCTTGATCGCTACTGTGCCCTATTGGTTGAGCGGGGGTATGCGGTTGCCGTCTGTGACCAGACTGAAGATGCCGCCGATGTGCAGGGCCGACTGGTGCAACGGCAAGTTACCCGAATTATCACTCCTGGCACGGTACTGGAAGAAGGGATGTTGAACGCCCGCTGCAACAACTTCCTGGTGGCGGTGGTGATTGCCGGACAGCAGTGGGGATTGGCCTATGCGGATGTCTCCACAGGTGAATTCTTAACCACTCAGGCAGAAAACCTGGAACACCTGACCCAGGAACTGATGCGGTTGCAACCTGCGGAAGTTCTGGTGCCCACCAATGCCCCGGATCTGGTCAGTCTTTTGCGTCCTGGCGAAAAGTCCGATCAATTGCCCGACTGTTTGCCCTCCCAGTTCTGCTATACCCTGCGACCCCAGGCTCCCTTTATCCTCTCCGAAGCTCGCTATCGTCTGCTGCAACGGTTCAAAGTACGATCGCTAGAAGGCATGGGCTGTGATCATCTTCCCCTGGCAGTACGAGCAGCAGGAGGCTTACTGGAATATCTGGAAACCACCTCAGAACGCGGCACTTTAGAGCCAGAAGTAGAACCTCAAAATCCAAAATCCAAAATCCAAAATCCAAAATTATCTCGCGCCTCCTTACAAAAAGTACCGCTCCAACCCCTTTGCACCTATACCCTGAGCGAATACCTGACGATCGATTATCAGACCCGCCGCAATCTGGAAATTACGCAAACGTCACGCGATGGGACGTTTCATGGGTCGCTGCTGTGGGCACTCGATCGCACCAGCACCGGCATGGGCGGTCGGATGCTGCGTCGCTGGCTACTGCAACCGTTACTCAACCTGGCTGATATTCAGGCGCGTCAGGATTCCCTGGAGGAACTGGTGTGCAACAGCTTTTTGCGGCAAAACGTGCAGCGGCTACTGAAGCAAATTTATGACCTGGAACGGTTAGCGGGACGGGCTGGTTCTGGGACTGCCAATGCCCGTGATCTTGTCGCTCTGGCCGATTCCTTTGCCCGCCTGCCTGACTTAGCGACGGTCGTGGCAAAAGCTCAATCCCCTTACCTGGTTGCCTTACAATCCACGCCCTCGGAATTAGAGGCAATGGGATGGCTATTACGATCGCACTTAGTCGAAAATCCGCCGCTGACCCTTTCGGAAGGCAACCTGATTCGGGATGGTGTGAATCCAACGCTGGATGAATTACGGCAGCAGGTAGAAGCGGATCAGAAATGGATTCGGGATCTGGAGGCGATCGAGCGGGAACGCACCGGCATTCAGACCCTGAAAGTCAATTACAACAAAACCTTTGGCTATTACATCAGCATCTCCCGCGCCAAAGCAGAGCAGGCCCCCAAAGACTATCAACGCAAACAAACCCTGACCAATGAAGAGCGATACATTACCACCGAACTGAAGGAGCGAGAAAACCGCATTCTCTCTGCCCGTGATGAGTTGAATCGGCTGGAGTACGAGATTTTTGCTAACCTGCGATCGCAAGTCGGTGCCCAGGTAGAACAAATCCGCACCGTCGCCAGAGCCGTCGCTGCTGCTGATGTCCTCTGTGGTCTGGCCGAGGTTGCCGCCCTGCAAGGCTACTGCCGTCCTCGCATGACCTCCGATCGGCGTATCGAAATCATCAATGGTCGCCATCCCGTCGTCGAACAATCCTTGCCCAGCGGATTTTTTG
>JBBIQC010000475.1:3177-4422 GCA_037442585.1 Oscillatoriales cyanobacterium bin_317 | reverse complement strand
TCGCTGCCGCCTACCATCGCCCGAATTTCACCAGTCTTCGGATCAATGGCTACAGAGCCGCCTGCCCAAATCCTTCATAAGGGCCAATATTTTTAATCGCATTCTGTACTGCCTGGTCTGCGGCTTTCTGCCATTTGGGATTAAGCGTCGTTTCTACCGTCAGACCCCCTTCTTCCAGGGTTTCCTTCGGGACATATTTCGGCAGTTGCTGCTGTACGTAAGTCGTGAAGTAGGGCGAATCGCTATAGAACTTTTTGGGAATACCCGGTTTCAGGGTCAAAGGAGTTGCTTTCGCCTGGTCTGCCTCAGATTCGGTAATGTATCCGGCTTCCACCATCCGGTCTAAAACCACGTTACGCCGTTCTTTGGCCGCTTCCAGGTTGACCAGGGGGGAATACACACTGGGAGCCGGGGGTAAACCAGCGATCGTCGCGGCCTCGGCAAGCGTTAGCTGACTCACCGACTTACTGAAATACACCCAGGCAGCATCGGCCACTCCATAGGCACCCGAACCCAGATAAACCAGATTCAGATAATCTTGCAGGATCTGGTCTTTGGGCAGTTCCCGGTTAATTTTCTGAGCCATCATCGCTTCCCGTAGCTTACGGTCAAAGCTGCGATCCTGGTTCAAATACACCAGGCGGGCTAACTGTTGAGTAATGGTGCTGGCTCCTTCCACCACATCTCTGGCTACCAGATTAGAAGCGATCGCTCGACCAATCGACTGGAAATCAATGCCACCGTGCTGGTAGAAGCGACGGTCTTCTGCGGCAATGAAAGCGTGCTGTACCAGCGGCGGAACTTGTTGAATTGTTAATTTTTCGCGAGTAGCAGGCCCCTGTTGTTGCAGAACCGTGCCGTCTTGAGCCTTAATAGTGAGAGTGCCTTTGCGGGTAAATCTGGCAATATCGGATGTACTGGGCAAACTGCGATCCAGAGTCCAGTAGCCCCACAGCAGGCCACCACCAGCGGTCACCCCCAACAATGCTAACCAGAACCGTTTGTAGCGATAGAGGGGCCGCCCCTGAGGAGCCAACACAGGAGTCATGCGATCGCCCAGTTCAGGCAACTTGAGACGGGTTGCAAGTTGCTGTAAGCGTGTCAGATGGCGGTTTGCGGGAGACTCCGGATCGGGCGGTGTGGAAGGCTTACCGTTTTTTTCTTCAGCCAGATCCAATGGAGGAATCCCTCCCGCATCAGATGGAGTTTGAGTAGGCTTTAATCCCCTGGCCTGTTCGGATAAGC
>JBBIQC010000475.1:0-3167 GCA_037442585.1 Oscillatoriales cyanobacterium bin_317 | reverse complement strand
TTTGCAACAAAATTGTCCACTTAGAACCTCATCACCGCCGAACTATTCGCTGTTCGTATCTCCGGAGCCGGATTTCACCATTCCCAAAGAATTTAGAATCCAGACTCCAACCACTATACACATCTTGTGGGATCAAGAACACTTTAATCCGCAAGATGATTGGGATCTAAAGAGAGATTCATACAGCGATCGAGCGTCCCAGTGCTAAGGCGGCTACCAGCATCCCTAAAACCAGGAAGGGCTGGGCGCTGGCCTGATATTTCACATCATTCTTGAGGGGATCGCGGAGGAAGTACATATCCTGGAAGGTGATCTGAGGAATGATTAATAAAACTAATATGGCTGCATACAAATTTTGGTGGATGAAGATCAGGTAGGCGGCGATCAGTCCCTGAAACAGATCAATCATCAATACACAGATCCAGGCCGCTGGTTTCACACCAAACATGACGGGCAGAGATTGTAATCCCAGTTGGCGATCGCCCTCCACGCTTTTGAAGTCATTGACGATTGCGATCCCTAATCCGGCCAGACTGTAACACAGGGTCAGCACCATGATTGTCGGAGTCAGGTCACCAAACAACGCCTGACCGGCCCACCAGGGAAACGCAATATAACTCGCTCCCAGGGCATAGCCGCCCAGCCAGCCATTCTTTTTCAGCTTCAGCGGTGGCGCAGAGTAAATGTAGGACAGGAAGGAACCCACCAGGGCAATCACTGTAATGGTGGGAAATTGGTGTCCGGCCCACTGATCCAGGGCAAAGGCAACGGCTATTCCGGCAATCAGCAAGACCCAGATTTGCGTCACGACTTGAGGCAGGGAAATGGCCCCGGAGGGAATGGGTCGATAGGGTTCGTTAATCGCGTCAATCTCACGATCGTAGTAGTCGTTCAAAATTTGGGTATATCCGGTCAGCAGGGGGCCAGAGAGTAACATACAGGCCGCTGCCACCAGCACATTTTCCAGATTCCAGTGAAAATTGCCAGAGGCCGCTGCGCCACAGACCACACCCCAGATCAAGGGAATCCAGGTGATCGGCTTCATCAACTGCAGGCGGATTTTCCAGATGGAGGTTTCTCCCGGTTGGGCACCTTTCATGCCCAGCAACTGCCGCGCCTTGGCACTGCGATCGCCCGTAGTGGTAGACTCTACCGCCCCAGTTGCAACAGAATTAGTCGCAGGAGGACTGGATGCAGCCGGATCCAGGGATGATGGCGAAGGATTCAGGTCAGACATATTGAACACCCAGTCTAGAAGGAGATGATTAAGAAACCGTCTTGAAACTTAGCACCAGCCACCGATCGACCCCGCAATTCTGGTGGCAGCAGCACATTCCGCCGTTGATCGCCCGCTTCGATTGTCAATTCAGGGCCGTATTGGGTTAGCTTAACCTGTTTTCGGTCAAAACCAGGCAGAAAGAGACTGACTTTCCGTTCCGCCACATTCACCGCAATGGGGCGAGGGGCCTGGGCTGCCTGGTTAAAATCAGGTAAGGCATCCACCAGCGGTTGCCAATCGTTGACAGGTTGCGTGGGCACCACATTGATAGGCAGTGGCTGAAACTGATCTGCCAGTACACTTGTGTCCTGGGATTGGTTGAGCAGCACCCCAGCTACCGTCAGTCCTGCCTGTTGCGCTGCACCCCAGAGATACTTTGCTGTGACGATCGCCCCTTCATCTACTGTGGTGACTAGATAGGCAACCACTCGATTGGGATCAGCCAGAGCCGCTCTCCCCTGCTCCAGAACGGAATTCATTTGCTGCGTCGCGGGTTGATCAAACAAGTCCCCCGTCCAACTGACGTTGAGCACCGTAGCGGCGATCGGTTGCAGCAGCGGCACCACGGTTTTTCCCAGGTCGGAGTTAGCAAACACCTGACGGAAACGACGTAGATACCAACTGGCAATTTCCGGCGTTCCGATCGCCCGCAGGGTGGTCTGATCGCCTGCCCCATCAAACACGATCACGTCGTAGCGATCGCTGGCATCGTATTCCCGAATCGCATTCAGGGCCAGAGCGCTGTCCATTCCGGGCAGCACCCCCAATTCCTGACCATACACTTCTTTAAAGAAGGGAGTCCGGAGATATTGAGCTTCCAGCTTTTTAACTTCTTCCCAACTCCGTTCCAGTAAAGCCGTGGCCTGGAGTTGAACCACGTCTAAATTAGCTTCCAGAGATTGAGGATCGGCTTCCAGTACCGTTCCTAACAGCAATCCTACGGCAGGGCCAGGATCTTGAGTGGCAAATAACACTCGCCTTCCCTGACCAGCCAGCCGCTTTGCCGCCGCGATCGCGATCGTCGTGCGGCCTACTCCACCTTTTCCTAAAAATGTCAGAATCTGAGCCATGATCTCCGTCCCCAAGGTCTCAATATAGGCATGACCGAACTTTTTGCCATTAGCCTGTCGAAGATCCCCCTAAATCCCCCTGATCAAGGGGGACTTCCGGACACAATTTCTCCCCTAACCAGGAAGACTTTCAGATAATTTCTCCCCTTATTAAGGGGGGGCAGGGGGGATCAACTCTATCTTCCAGGAGGTTTAGAGAATTCAGATCAGTGATCTGGCTTTCCCTGTCAGGAAATTTTGACACAACCTATTGTTTCAAAAGGCTCTGCCTGAAAACCTCGCAAAAAGCTCTGTTCTCTTTTAGAGTTTAGGTATGTGCTTTGGGAACTGTCTGACGATACAGTTTCAGGGCGTAATGCTATTGCACCACTTCAATCTCATCGTCAAAGAACCAGGTCGCAAATTTATCCTCAAACTGTACCAGAACGCCAACACCGCTGCCATCCGTCATCTTGTAATCCTGGATGGTGCCAACCTGGCCCAATCTTTTAGCCACCAATTCAGATACGCGATCGCGCAACCGACGGATACGAACTTTCTGACCGACTTCCATCTCAACTCCAAAACTACAAGCCATGAAACAGTGTATCAGCGTCCTGTACCTGATTTAGCGATTGGGGAGTAAAAAAGGTGGATGGGGGTTAGGGATTAGGGATTAGGGATTAGGGGTTAGGGATCAGGAATTAGGGATCAGGGGTTAGGGATTAGCTCCGATTCCCAATCCTCAATTCCCAATCCCTCCATTGGTATTAAGATCCAAAAAGTCGATCGTTCTACAAACTGTAATGCTGGCGAAACGAATTCTGCCGTGTCTGGAT
>JBBIQC010000474.1:0-4428 GCA_037442585.1 Oscillatoriales cyanobacterium bin_317 | reverse complement strand
TCCTTTGATTCAACCTGCCGCGATCGCTTGAACCCAGTTTTTCAGGGGCGACTAAATAGGGGCGTGACCAATCCCAAGACCTGCAACAGCACAGATGCCACAATGATCGGCACCAGCATGGATTGATACGGGGCAAAGGCTCCCCAAAAGCGGCCTAAGGACAACTTGGCGGCAGGCATGGCTTGCAATAACTCGGTGGGAGTCAGCAGCACGGCATAGCCCGTCCAACTGGCCTGGAAGTCAGCAATTGAGAGCGATCGCTTTCCCAGAGCCGGATCCGCAAAAATCACTCGATTGCGCTTGACCCGATAAACTACCACATAATGATCACCCTGCCAGTGAGCAATCCACGGCGTTGTCTGATTTGCTAACCGATTAAAACTAGAGCGGACTGGGCGAGCCATAAACCCGATACTTTCTGCCGTATGTGCCAGTCCCTTGAGCGAAACGCCCGATCGTCCGACTCCTGCCAGGTTACGCAGCAGGTTCAGGCTCAGTCGTTTACCCCAATATTGCGCCACCATCGCCAGACAAGCAGCACCACAATCAGAACTGCTTTGCTGTTGAATAAAGGGATAGTTTTGTCCGAACCAGCGCCAGCGCCGTTTGGTTGGCGTGGGTTGAGCAAAGCGAATGGGGGTGGTTCTGGGATGTGAGGGTATGGGGTGTTGGGCTGTTTGAGTGACGACTCGTTGCGGCCATGGACGATCGCTGGCTGACTGTTGCGATCGAACTGCGGGGGGGCGTGTTGGAGGCGTGCCAGATGCAGCCGATCCTGGCTTCAGAGCCGGAACAACGACTTGAGCCATTTCCCAGTAGTCACTGGCCAGGTGATAGACCTGTAACTCTGTCGCGGCACTCCAATCACCTGGCACAGCATCTGGGAATCCCCAGCTATCACCAATCACAGGTAACGGCTCAGTGTGTCCCTGAATCTTTCCCTGACGCAACCACCACCGACCTGCCTGGGTCGGAGTAGCTTGTGCTAATTCACTGCCTGCCGGGATGGAGGTTTCTGTAAGATAGGGCAGTAATCGTTTGAGAACGTGGCTGGGTTGTGTTCTTAACTCTGTTGCGACTTTTAGAAAGATCAGTTGCTGTCGAATGGTAGTGCTTTGATATAAATGATCGCGCAATTGGGGAACCTGATGCAGCCAATGGTGCAGTTTGGCATACGGGAGAATGGCCACCAGCCCCTCTCCTGTGGCGATCGCTCGGTAAGGCCAGGGACGATCGCAAAACTGCTCATCTGCACCGCAACTTTCCCCTTCTTCCAGGAACTGAACTGGGACATCTTTTTGTTGGGTACAATCCCAGCTCAACAATCGTAGATTGCCCCGGCACACAATCAACAAATCTTGAGGAAAATGACACGCGAGAGAAGGCTCTGTTGGACTCAAATTCTCGCTGCAAATCAGTTCATCTCCCAATTGCACAGTCTGCAGTTTGCAGTCCTGACTAAATTCAACAACCCATTGATTATTCGCAGGAAACACATTGAGCAGAATTTCAGCCAATAATCCATGAGCAGAACTAGCGCCAGCCGGAGGGGGCTTATCTTCCGGTTCTGTAAGCTTTTTCATGGCTCTTCTAATCCAATTGAGTGGTTTTGAAGCGAGCAACAACCACTTGAGAGCAACGTAACCAATGGTAGATGAACCTGGACGTAGTGCGAATTTGCAGGTTCTTCAAGACAACACTGCGATCGCACGTCCCACATTCTACTTCTTACTTCAAGAGCAACGAACCCGAATTCGGAAGGTTCCGAATAAGTTTACAGATCTTAAAACGCAGAGCGATCGCGCCTGCTGAAGATTTTAATGAATACAATTACCCTTTGTACGGGTGAACAGCCGTTCGCCTCTACCTGGGAGGCGATAACTAATCAAGCGGACTTGATATGTTATATCTCGATGGTTCCTACGGCGAAGGTGGAGGGCAAATTCTCCGAACCAGCTTAAGTTTAGCCGCAATTACAGGGCAGCCAATTCGGATTGATCACATCCGGGCCAAACGAGCCAAACCAGGATTAGCCATCCAACATCTAACCGGGGTGCGGGCTGTGGCGGCTCTCTGTGAGGCCCAAGTGCAGGGCGATCGCGTCGGTTCAATGCAGCTAGAATTCATTCCCAGCCAGCCGGTACAAGCAGGACGGTACACCTTTGACGTGGCTGAAATGGCAGGAACTGGATCGGCTGGAGCCGTCACTCTGATTCTGCAAACAATCCTGCTTCCTCTGGCCCTGACCAAGGGGGAGTCGATCGTCACCTTGAGAGGAGGTACTTTCGTTCCCTGGAGTCCTCCTGCATCCTATATCGAACAGGTGTACCTGCCGTTTGTGCAACAGATGGGCGTGCAGGCAACGGTCAATCTTCATGCCTGGGGTTGGTATCCCCGTGGCGGTGGCGAACTGCAATTGCAGGTTACTGGCAACAGCGGTGGGGTTGGTTCCCTGAAAGGTATCCACATCCTGGAGCGGGGAGCCTTGCAACAGATTCGGGGGTTAGCGATCGCAACAGAACTGCCTTCCCATATTCCTCAACGAATGGCCAGCCGAGCCGAAAATTTATTGACACAGGCACATCTCAAAGCTCAGGTAAAACCCCTGCGAGAACGGGGAATAGGGCCGGGAACGGGCATTTTCCTGATGGCGGAGTATGAGCATACGAGAACGGGCTTTGGGGCGATCGGAAAAATTGGTTTGCCTGCCGAACAGGTGGCCGCGATCGCCACTCAGGAACTGTTAGATTTTCATGCCACGGGTGCACCTGTCGATGTTCATTTGGCGGATCAACTCCTCCTGCCCGCCGCATTAGCCTCCCAGGTGAGTCAGTACCGGGTTGCTCAAATTAGTACCCACCTGATGACTAATGCCTGGGTGATTGAGCAGTTCGGCCTGGCCAAAACCACGATCGATGACAACCTGCAGCAGATCACTGTTACTCCTGGATAGAATCTGGCTGATTTGAATGGGCACGCCAAGCTCTGCCCATCCTCCAGATGAGGCTTGAGTCTAACAGGCAAGAGTGCCAATGGTGATATCATGCTGAACTTTCTGGGTTGCTTGATAAAAATATTGTATTACCATATAGTAGTATAGTAAGAAGCATTAGCTTGAACTGGAGCTTCTTGCTGCTCTTCTATAACGTCCGTTCACTCTAACGAAAACCTGACATGAATCTTTTTAGCTTCAACCCTTCCCACCCCTTGCCAACCCACTCGCTGCAAACGATTGATGCCCACACCTTAAAGCAGTGGTTAGATCAGCAAGCCGCCGTCCTGGTAGATGTGCGGGAGCCAAATGAATATGCGACAGGACATATTCCTGGAGCTATTCTGGTGCCTCTGTCTCGGTTTGACTCCCGGAAAATTCCTCAGTCCCCCAATCACAAAATTGTCCTGTATTGCCGCTCTGGGCAGCGATCGGCGATGGCGGCTCAAAAGCTATTGCATCAGGGATATCGGGAGGTGGCCCATCTGGGCAGCGGTATTGGTGCCTGGGCCAGGGCTGGTTACCCGATTCAAGCCTAAACCAAGTCCAGCTAAAGAACGGTTGTTTTCCGATCAGAGAAACTATGGTTCTGGACTTGGACGAGGTTTAATAGCCACATTGTCGCATGAATGCTGAACAACCTGGCTGATTGCAACAGCGGGTTTGCCTTTTGACTTCTTACTGTAGTTGCGGAGATGATAAATGATGTTGTTTCGCCAACTTTTTGATCCAACCACCAGTACCTATACTTACCTGATTGCTGACCCTGAAACCCAGGCAGCCATACTGGTCGATCCAGTTCTGGAACAGGTCGATCGCGATCGCACTTTACTCACGGAACTGGAATTAACCCTGAAATATTGCCTGGAGACTCATATCCACGCCGATCACATCACGGGGACAGGGCAGTTACGAGAGGCCACTGGCTGTGAAGGGATCGTTCCAGAACACGCTCAGGCCACCTGTGCCAATCGGTTCATTAAAGATGGGGATGTGTTACAAATCGGTGGTGTGACGGTGGAAGCGATCGCCACACCGGGTCATACGGACAGCCACATGGCTTATCTCGTGAATGGAACTCACCTGCTGACTGGAGACGCTTTATTCATCCGAGGCTGTGGCCGCACGGATTTCCAAAGCGGTGATCCAGGCACCCTCTACGATTCCGTTACCCAGCGCTTGTTTACCCTACCAGATACGACGCTGGTGTATCCGGGGCATGACTATCGCGGGCACACGGTTTCAACCATCGGCGAGGAAAAACGCTGGAATCCTCGCTTTGTTGCTCGCGATCGCAAGAACTTCATCCAGTTCATGGGTACACTCAACCTGCCCAATCCTCAAAAAATGATGGAGGCTGTTCCTGCCAATGAACGTTGTGGTCGGGCAGTGGCTTAGGAGTTCCTGATCATGATGCAGTGGGTTCTTGGACTGAT
>JBBIQC010000473.1:0-4438 GCA_037442585.1 Oscillatoriales cyanobacterium bin_317 | reverse complement strand
GCCCGTAACTGCTCCCAATCTGCCCGTCGTCGGCTTACTTCCTGGGCTTCACCCAACTGCACCAGTTCCATCATCAGTTGTCGCACAAAGGCTTGATCCACGGGGGAAAACTCCTCATAGAGCAGATTAGCTCGACGTTGTAAGGCTCCCTGCACCCGACCGATCGCCTCATATCCCTGTCGGGTGAGATAAGGTTCCGATCCTTCCCCAATGCATTGTTTCCATAACTCTGTTAATGCATATTGCAGCAGTGGCAGTTCACCGGGCTGACCCACCACATCTTCCGCAATTTGAGAGACTAATCCTGGCTCATAGGTGACTCCATGTCGTGCGGCGGGTCGCTCAATGGCGGCTTCTAACTCTCCCAGAGTCAACGGTGTTACTAGATAAGTAGATGGCGGATCTGTTGAATTGATCAGTTCACTACCTCCGGAAACTGGGTACAACGATCGAGAAAATCTCCCCGAATCGCAATCAAAATTCGGGCATTTTGATTGTTGACTTCGTTACAAAGCAAGTGGATGAACTGCTGTTGCTCTGTGACATCATGACAGAGAGTAAACAATTCTTCAAACTGATCGACAAACAGGACAAACGGCTGATTGTGTTGATGCTGCTGAGTCAAAATGTCCTCTAATGTTTGCAGCGGATGTTGACCGGGTGTGCATATTTTTCGCCGCCACTGGCTGCTTCCGGGTAAGGGATCTTTTTGCAATTCCGGTAGCAATCCGGCTTTGATCAAGGAGGATTTGCCACAGCCAGAGGGGCCATAGACAACCAAAAATTGACCTTTACCCAGGCGATCGAGCAGATCTCGCACGGCTCTTTCTCGACCATAGAAATACTGAGCCTGGGTAATGTCAAAGGCAGCTAGCCCAACGTAGGGATTCTCACAGCGAAAAGTAGCTTTGGGAACGGTCACTGAGGAACCTACCGAATACTGCATGATGCGGATCGATTCCCCCCAGCCCAGATGAATAGGTTTCTGGCCAAAGTTCTCTAGTTCCCGTCGTAGGCAGTCGTACAGACGATCGCCGCTAATCACCCCCATCTCATCAGCATTCTCTGGCGATAACGCTCTGAGCAATGCCCCGGTAAACACACTATGCGGATCACTCCTCTTTGCACGGGTTTCTTCAAAAGTGCCACAGGCTGTGATGAAGTAGTAATCTTTACTAGCACTGAATGCAGTTAAGCGCTCAATTAGATGTCGCTCCAGAAAATATCCACTGTGGCAACAATCTAGCAGCACAACCAGATTATGCAGATTGGATTGACGAATCAGATCGTTGAGTTCGCTCAACGGAATTCCTCGACTCACTCCAACAACTTGATCGTTCTGCCATTCCACCTCGGAGTCCGTGGTAATCAGATAGCCGCTCTGTTGCCCCAAATTCCCTGTTGCAGTCATGCCGTGCCCTGTGAAGTAGACGAGGGCTTCATTTTTGGCAGCTTGTTCCAGGAGTAACTGTTGTAATGCCTGACCTAATTTGTTCCCCGTTACAGTATCCGCTAGCAGGGTAATCTTCTGAAACAGACTGGATTGCTTGAGAACTTGAGCAACAGCCCTAGCATCGGTTGCTGTTTTACTTAAGTAGAGTGACGGATTTTGATAATGGGAAACCCCCACTATTAAGGCATATCGTGCCATCCATACCCCCTTTGAGAGCCAGATTGTGATCCCCTTAGTTCCATGATTCAGCAAAGTTCGTAGAATGGAGCCAACCTTTAACCAAACTCTATATCGTGTGGTGGAATAGCGATGAGTAACTCAGAGTATCTGGCTTTTGAAGTGGATGGCCAAGTGTATGAAGTGACCGCCACTCCTCAACCCACCCAGGAGGATGACGAGTATGAGACGTATGGACTGCGAGAGACTGCGATCGCCCAGATGCAACGCACTCAACAAATGATTCGCACCTGTGCGATTCAGACGATCAGCGCATTTCACGATCTGGGGATTGCGGAGGTGCAGGAAGTAAATTTGAAGTTTGGAGTCAAGCTCGGTGGCAAAGCGGGCTGTCCCTACATCACAGAGGGGTCTGCGGAGAGTAACTTAGAAATTTCCGTCAAATGTACTTTTCCACAATCCAAGCCGTAATCAGCATCACTCCCAAATTAGGTCAGCAGTAGAAGGAACTACGCCTGTTCCGATTGCTATCACCTATGGGTACTCCCGTGACCGTCAAGGACTAGCGGCCCTTGGCTATGAGTACCACCGTCTACAATTGGGTTCGTCTGCATCGTTTGTTGCGACTGGAGTTGGAGGTGCCTGAAGGTCGCAGGCGGTTTCAACTCCGTACCCTGGCGATGGCCGTTGGAGTAACCGATCGCGTTTGGGGAGTCGCAGATATTCTTCGGTATCCGCTTTATCCTTAAATTGGGCTGAGATAATCTCAGCTAACTACCGGAAATTATCTGTCATCTCAATTTCCACACCATAGGTTTCCAGCAAATTACAGGTGTCGTGATCAACAACGTTAGTGTCACTCAGTTCCAAATTGTAAAAGTCAATCACGGGTGCTTCAAAATAAGGGCCAGCGTGCCAGGTACCCACATTTAACTTAATAAAACAATTGCCTGGAATCCGAAAAGCTCTGATACTCTCCCAGTCTGGTGTAGGAGACTCCAGGTCGGGACGGGCAACGGCCATCAACCACTCTTTGCCTTCCAGAGATCCTAAACACTGAGTACAGCGCAGATGTCGGGTAATGCGATCGAACCTTGTTCCCCGGTTATGCAGCCGCATGATGTAGAAGCGCGGAATGCCATTTTGTAACTCAAGTTGAGCGTCACTGGCATCATAAGCCTTACCATCTTCAGCGGCAAAAATGACTTGGCCAAAGGGTTGAAAGTTCTCTGAAGTAATGGGTTGGGGACGCAGTTTAAGCAGCAAGTAGGTTTCCATAGTGGGTGGGGATGGCTAGATGGGAATGGATTCAAGCGCAACAGCACGTTTTCCATAAAGGATGGCAGAATAAACCAAGTCCAGCTAGAGAACGGTCGTTTTCCGATCGGAGAAACTACGGTTCTGGACTTGGTTTAACTGGCTTTTTGATTGCTGAAACCTGCGATCGCTTATTGAGAAACTTCCACCTGCGCCTTAATCGTCTGCCAAACTGAAATTACCCCTTCCAGCCAGCCTTGCGCGAAAACAATCCGACTCTGGGGATCCACTTCCAGCAAATAAGCAAAATCAGGATCCTGAATCCGCGCTTGTTGGGAATATTCTTTCAAATCTAAAAAGCTCCACAGGTAGTCCAAAACTTCATCATCTAGGGATGTCGCCAAAGGCATGACTCGTTCAAAATGCCGAAAATCTTTGTAGGACAGTTTTGAACTGGAGCGGATTCCCAACTCAAATCCTTCTTGACGGACTTTGTTGAGTAAAACTTTCTTTTCTGCCTGTAACCGCTCGATCAAATTGTCTTGTTCAGCAACCTGGACTTTGAGTTCTTCACAAATAACAGCCATTTCTAACGCCTCCTGGCAAATTGCCGAAATATTGAACTGATGTTTGACGGGTTGAAGCCTTTCAAATAGTGCATCTGGAACAGCGATGGTAACTCTTTGACTCACAACTTCCTCCCGAAAACTGTCTACTCTTATACAATACCTGGCTTTTATGCATAAAGGCTGACATTGACATAATTTGTTGCATAACTAGCAGCTTCTTTTTTCAAAGTATGTAATTGGAAAGGCGTGAAAAATAGCAGGCATGAACATTATGCCTGAAGAGCCAGTTCAGACAGGCTTTTCAGGCATTTGCTGCTGTTAATCGTCCCAGACTGTTATGCAATCTGCTTCCTTCTCTTGCAGTGTTATGTACCTCAATCCCTGCTTCCTAATCCCCAGTCCCCAACCTACTTCGTTCCAAACAAGCGATCGCCCGCATCCCCCAACCCAGGAATGATGTACCCGTGTTCGTCCAACTTGTCATCCACGCCCGCCGTGTAGATCGGAACATCGGGATGGTGACTGTGAAAATTTTCGATGCCCTCCGGCGCGGCCAGTAAGCAAACCAGTTTCAGGGATTTGGGGTTGGTTTGCTTCAACCGATCGACGGCGGCGATCGCGGAGTTTCCCGTGGCGATCATGGGATCCACAACGATCATGTCCCGGTCTTCCGTATCGTGGGGCAACTTGAAGTAATACTCCACAGGAATCAAGGTGGTTGGATCCCGATACAGGCCAATATGACCCACACGAGCCGAAGGAATCAGTTGCAACATGCCATCCAAAATGCCCTGTCCTGCCCGCATGATCGAAACAATCACCAGTTTCTTTGCTGCAGCCAGGACAGGGGCTTGCATTTCTGCTAAGGGAGTTTTGATCTGTTCATACTTCAGCGGCAGATCGCGTGTGACTTCATAGGCCAGCAACATACTGATTTCAGTCAGGAGCGATCGAAATTTTGCCGTACTGGTTTCAGCCCGCC
>JBBIQC010000472.1:0-4439 GCA_037442585.1 Oscillatoriales cyanobacterium bin_317 | reverse complement strand
CCCGCAAAATTTCCAGGAACTGCAAACCTCTCTCTTCCGCTTCCGCCTCCTGAAGGGCGATCGCAGCAGCAGCAGGACTATCCAGCGGGGCATTAATGACAGAAGTCGTCGCTTCAGACTTTTGCCGCTGCTCTAAAAGTCGCTTGCGCCATCCCAACAGCTTCCAAAGCCCAAACAGTACCAGACTTGCTGCCACCATTGCCGCCAGGGAAATGACCACCTGATTGAGGCGTTCTTTCCTGGCTCCCGGTTGACGGCTCTCTAAAGCCTGACGGAGTTCCTGCTGCAGGGTTGCCTGCCAGCGTTCAGCCAGTTCCGCCTTGGTTGTCGCGTAATATTGGGCATCGGCATCCGTTACGGTTAACAGTACACGTGGTTCAGCCAGATGCGCATCCCTGACAAACAACACAGGCTGGCTATTGAGATTTTCAATTAGCACCTCGGTCGTTTTGGGATCCAGCAGAGTTGAGTAAGCATCTGACCGCTCCGCCGCTGGATTAGGAGCCAGCAACTGGGCAAGGTTCACTTCAATTTGACGTGCCCGCACTTCCACAGGCACCTGTTGGCCCGGTTCGGCCCGATTCAAGACTGTTGGCGACGCAATTTTGAACAACTCTTTACCGTCCAGCAGCACCGGGGCCGATTCAACCAGGCCCGATCGTTGTACCCCCAGAGGCAATTGAGGCGTACTGGGAGACGGCAAACCAGGCACCTGGGCGATCGCTGCGGGTGGTTGCAGAAACGAGTTTACCGTCAGGATTGGACTCAGCCCCAGAATCAGGCCCACCAAAAACCAGGCCAACCAGTACTGCCGTCTCCACGGGCGTTGCCATCCTTGCATCCAACTCAACCGACTTACCTCCTGGCTTAACTTGGATCTGGGTTATCAGGCTTCTCTGTTTTAGCAGGTAATGGAGGCAATGGAGGGAGGGAGGGCAGGGCAGGGGGAGCAGGTGAAGAGAAGGTATGCTCCTCCTGGGCCTGACTTCTGTACCAACTGACGACCATACCCGCGATCGGGATCGCCAGAAAAATCCCTAACAATCCAGCAATCCGCTCCCCAATAAACAACGCAAAAAAGAGCAGCACCGGATTAATTTCCAAAGTTTTCCCCATCAATCGGGGATTAATCAAATTGTCCTGAATTTGCTGCAAAATCAGCGAGGCAATCAGCACTTTCAGCGCCATCCATTGGCCCTGAGCGAGGAAGACCAGGATGGTCACAATGATCACTGCAAGCGTGGCCCCAACTCCAGGAATGGCATCTAATACGCCAATCACCAGCGCCAAAATCAGGGCATATTTCACACCAAGAAGAGAATAAACAACAAAACTGGCGATGGTAAGAAAAATCACAATTAAAACTTGGGCACGGAGAAATCCTAAGAAATTCTTTTGCACCTCATAGTCGAAGCGATCGCGGATATGGAGAGGCAGCAGTTGCAAACAGGCGGCCCAAATTTTACGGCCATCCGCCAGCATATAAATCGCAATCACAAATAAAAAGATCGCGGTAAAGGTATTAGAAAATAATCCACTCACTACCCCTAGCCCAGTCCCCAGAGAACTTTGCAACACTCTGGCAATTTGTTCGATATTCAGTTGCTGCAGAAATTTCTGGAAGGGGAGATGACTGGTTTGCAAGGTTGTGGAAATGCTGCTCACCAATCCCTGACCTTCATTCAAGATTTGAAATCCCAACAGACTGATGAAGGCGATCGTGAAGCCCAGCGTGACCAGTACGGTCAGGGTAATGGCTAACGGACGGGGCAGCACACGGGCCAGGAAGCGGGTGGGATAATCCATCAACACAGCCAGAATGGCGGCAATGGTAAAAATCGCAATAATGCTATGGAAATAGGCAATGAGTTGCACGATCGCCCAGCCACAGGCAAACAGCAGCAGAAAGCGCAAGAGAGTCGAATTGTTGAGCGATCGCCAAAAATCGTTTTGAAAGGGTTCAGTCATGATGGAACTATCTGATTACCGTTGGCTACGCTGTACCAGGCTGATGTAGTACAACAATTGCATAATTGAGGTGATGGCTGCTCCTACATAGGTGAGAGCGGCAGCCGTTAACACCTGTTTTGCCCCCTGTGCTTCCTGGGGAGTATCCGCTAATCCAGTTTCCTGCAACATCTTTAATGCCCGCCGACTGGCATCAAATTCTACAGGCAGCGTCAGGATGGTAAACAGCACCATCAATCCAAAGAAGAAAACTCCAATCCACATTAAACCTGCGATGTTCAATATCGCGCCTGCAACTAAGGCAATGTAGGAAATGGTAGGACTGAATTGCAGAGCGGGTAACAGAAAACTCCGCAGGGCAATCAGACCTGATCGTGTTTGATATTGCTGCACATGGCCCAATTCATGAGCTGCCACGGCCATTGCAGCGATCGAGGGCTGGGTGGCGATCGGGTCAGACAGACGTACAACATTGTCACGCGGGTCATAGTGATCTGACAGGGATCCCGAAACTCGTTCCAGGGGAATGGGCTGCAGGGAGGTGCGGGCGAATAGAGCTTTTGCCACATCCATTCCTGTCATGCGTTCTGTATTCGGCACCCGGCTCCATTTTGCAAACGTGCGCTGCAAATACGTCTGGGTAAACAGAGAAATCAACAGGGCTGGAATGGCAACATAGAGAAAATAGTAGAGATCGAAATAAATCATGATCTGAAATCCATATCAATGATGACTCTTGGTAGGAGCGAATGGCCGTTTTTCCTTACCCCCAGTATTTGAAAAATTCCTCTCTCACAAACGTGACATGGCGATAGGCGCGAACCTGGACAATCATGCCCGCGATCGCAATCCCTAACCAGAGGAACAACCAGCCAAAAGAATCTGCCAGTACCGGACGGATGGCACTTCCGGCTCCCTGTAATCCCTGCACAGAAACTCGCCCCACCAGCAGTAACAAGGCCAGTACCAGCGCATTAGCTCCCGCGATCGCCGATATACCCATCACCATATATTGTTGCCAGTGACGCACCAGCGTTACTCCTCCCAGCACCAGACCACAAACGAGAGCCACTAAAACGGGGACAGTACCCCGTTCAAAGCCCAACCAATTCATCACACCATAACCCAACCAGGCCCCAATCACTGCCCCTAAGAATGCCACTCCCAGTTCATAGAACTGCCAGGAGAAGATCGCTAGCAGAATGCCCAGCACCAGACCGATCGTGAGTCCCGTAGAAGTCGCTAAAAACCCACCTCCAAACAACAGGTTGACTCCCTTTGCGCCCAACCAGAGGCCACCAAAGAATGACCAGACGGGCAGCATGATCATGAACAGACGATAGCCCCAAAAACACAGCACTGCTCCCAGCAATGCCGCAAACAGAGCAAATAGGATTCCATTCAGCATCGTTCGGTTCCCAGGCGATGAGGTTAATCTTTATGCAACCGTATAGACGACGGAATGGGATAAAAATTAAGCTAAATTTCGTTTTTCACATATGACAGGTTATTCAGATGCCTAAGTACAGGACAAAAACTGCAACAACAGTGGGCATGATAAAGGGAATTTTGATGGCAAATCCCTAACCGACGACAGGCAACCCAGCCAGGGCCATCGCTACTTCTTCCGCACTGTACTCGGTATCAATCAGTTTTCCGGCTTGATAATCCATATAGGCCTGCATATCAAAGTGACCGTGACCGCACAGATTAAACAGAATGACCTTGCTTTCTCCCGACTGCTTGCACTTCAACGCCTCATCGATCGCCCCCTTTACCGCATGGTTAGCTTCGGGAGCAGGCAAAATCCCTTCCGTACGGGCAAAGGTCAATCCCGCCGCAAAACAGCCCAGTTGATATTCTGCACGGGGTTGAGCCAATCCTAAATTCACCACATGACTGACCAGGGGAGCCATGCCGTGATACCGCAGCCCACCCGCATGAATCCCTTCCGGGACAAAAGTGCTGCCCAGGGTGTGCATTTTCACTAAGGGAGTTAGATGCGCCGTATCACCAAAATCATAGGCATACTTACCACGAGTCAGAGACGGACAGGCGGCAGGTTCTACGGCAATAATGTCCACATCCCGATCGCCCCGCAGTTTGGCTCCTAAAAAGGGAAAGGCAATGCCAGCAAAGTTACTGCCTCCTCCCGTACACCCGACCACAATATCAGGATAATCCCCCGCCATTTCCAATTGTGCCAGCGCTTCCTGACCAATCACCGTTTGATGCAACAACACATGATTCAACACGCTGCCCAGGGCATACTTGCTGCCTTCATCCTGAGCCGCTACTTCTACTGCTTCACTGCTGGCAATTCCCAGGCTCCCGGTACTGTCGGGATGAGCGGCGAGGATCGATCGCCCCGCTTCAGTCTCTTCACTGGGACTGGCGACTACTCTCGCTCCATAGGTTTCCATCAAGGCGCGACGGTAGGGTTTCTGGTTGTAGCTAACTTTCACCATGTA
>JBBIQC010000471.1:0-4444 GCA_037442585.1 Oscillatoriales cyanobacterium bin_317 | reverse complement strand
GCGCTTGTGCGATCGCTCGTTCCCGTGATTTCCGGCGATACAGTTGCCAGAGTTTTTTCAAACGGGCCGATAAGCTGCGAGTTTTATTTCGTAACAGGGTGAGAGCCGCATTGGCAAACTCAATATCGGTAAGCCGGAGTTGAATCGCGATGATCTGTAACAGAGACTCCGGATCCTCCAGATCTTCTTCAGAAAAGGAGAGCTTCTCCGGGTCTTCAATCAAGACGTTCAGGAGATTGGGGGGACTGGCTCCCATCTCAACCATCTCCGCCTTGCCCACCTGCTGCAAAAAAGCTTCTGGTAATTGTTTGGGTAAGATAGCCGCTTGTTGCAACAGGCGATTCCCATCCTGGGAAGCATTTCTCAATGCATACAGAATTTCCTGTTCCAGAGTTTCCTGCCATTGGATGACATCGTCGGGAGTCAGCGCACCAGAGGCAGGAGTTATCTGTCGCTCCTCTTGATCCTGATCTGACTCCTTAACCGGATCCTCTGGAGTTGCTCCTTCACTCATCAAGACACTGGCTCTAGATACCGCCACCCAATCATCCGGCTTTTGCAAAATCTCCTGTAAGCTTTCTTGAGTCTGGTTCGCCAGGGTTCTTATAGCCTTTTGCAAAGCTTGCTGCTGGCTCAGAGAAAGGGCCAGAAAATTCGCCGGATACCCTTGAGTACAGACGTTGTAACTGGCGAGAATGAGTTGCTGTCGCACCACCTGACCCAACCCATCCAGATAATCCCGATAGGTTTCATAAAACTCCTGAGCCAGGGCCGCCACAGCCTGCTGGATCTCGACTATTTCTTGTTCAATGCGTTCAACTGACTTCACTGTATTCCTCTTCGCCACCAACACCAGGGTTTACAGTCGTCTCTGCCGAATCACTCCCCCTTCCACAGGAGTAACCCCTGCTCCCTCAAAGGCTTCCGCCGTACCATTCCAGTTAAAGTCACTGATCCTTAAGCTAATAGAACCAATTTCCAGAACTGGATTGTAACGAACAATAATGCCATGAGTCCGACGGCTATATTCCAGAAAGTAATCGGTACTGATTGCCTCTCTGGTATCCACATTAATCGATGTTTGAATACCCACCCGGATTGGCCCATAGATCTGCTGAAATGCAGAAAGATACAGGACTTGGTTATCCACCGTGCGATCGAACAGGAATGGCGATTGACCGCTGCCAACCACCTGATTGTACGTAACCCCAACAGCCGTGTAATCAAAGAAGTTTCGAGAGAAATGGCCAAATTGACCATATATGCCAACCGAACCAATCAAATCCTGCTGGATGTTGCCGCTCGTGTAGCTGCTAAATACGCCACGCAGACCAGTATTCACGCTGATGTAGGGCGTGAGAGGATTTGCGGTGTATCTTAATCCCTGAGTAGGAGTGGCTGGTAGTGGTTTACCTTGCCAGAGCAGGAACGTTCGACTCAAGCCAGCTGTAGTTTGAAAGCGACCCAGAGAAACACGGTTGTGCTCCCGGACGGGCGACAGCAGGTTCTCCTGATCAGTATCGGCATTCACGTACTGGTAGCCAACTTGATAGTTCAGCACAATTCCAGTTTGGCCTAACGTAATATTAGGAGACAGAAACAAGGCTCCGATACTGCTCTGCACAGTTTGAAACCCCAGAGATCCGTTAAACAAGCGATCGCGATAGCTATATTCAAGTGCCAGCGTATGTACTCCTAACGATGTCGGAATCAGTTGCTGGAGTCTTACACTGGCCCGCAGCTTATCTGAGAATTGGCTGGGATCAACCGTTGTGAAGGCTGCAGAACTTCGCAGAAAGGTAGAAGAACCGAGCCGAGCATTGAGGGTGGCGCGGAAACCATAGTTGTTAGGATCTCCGATGCCTTTGCTCTCTGTTTCGGTATCGTTGGAGCTTCCCAGAAATGTACTTGTTGGCCCCGCAATCATCCGCTGCAGAAAAATTTGAGGAAACACACTGAACTGCACTGCACTGGTGTCGATGACGTTAAGCACGCCTTCTACATAGAAGCCACCCCGGTCTTCAGCATCATAAGCGAGCCGGAAAAGTCCTGGCTGGCGTTGCTGACGGCTGAGTACGGTGCGGTTCGGAAAAAACGGTATCGAAACCCGCTGATCAAAAACCAGTCGTGGACGGAACAACAGCACTTCATCTTCCAGAGGGGATAGACGGGTGAGAGTAGCCCGTTCCGCTTTCAGCACTAATTCGGGGGGTGAAAAAGGATCATTCGTCACCTGGATATTTTTGGCCACCCACCCTTCCGGCGTGAAATCAATCTGCTCGGCAACGAACCGTAAACGACGAACTTGCCCCCCACGCGGCAGAGCACCCGGTAGCCGACTAATATCTCGCCCTGCACCTCCTGAAATGGAAATGCCACCAGGGCTAGAGACATTTTGTTGAGGTTGCTGAGAGGTAATGCGATCGCTGAGAGGCCGCTCTAAAATTCCAGTCGTTGTATTATCTGTTGCCGCCGGAATCGCAAAATCCGTGCCACTGGTCGGCAGGAAGATATCCCCACTGGCCGCCAGCACCGTACCACTACCCTGCCCCAGGTTGTATTCAAATCGTTGTCCCCGTAGCACCTGTCGTCCCCGTGTCAGGGCCACATTGCCTTCCGCTACGGCAATTCGGTTCACCAGATTCACTTGCACCCGATCAGCATCCAGTAAGCCACCCCGAAACCGCATGGTGACATTACCCTCTGCCGTGAACACCTGCTGGCGTTCATCGTATTCCTGGCGATCGGCATTCACCTCCACAAGATTGGGCGGATTCAAGGCTGGAGGAATAGCCGCAGGATTCGTACCATTTTCCGGAACGGGAGTTTCCGGTGCCGGAGTAGGGTTGGGGAGTTCCGGTGATATTCCAGGCGGTGTAGATGGTGGCACCTGGGGCAAGCCAGGAGCAAACAGGCCATCTGGACTTGGGACGATCCCAGGAATCAGGAGATTGGTGGGAGCTTGAGTCAGGCGCAGAGGTTGTTTGTGGGACAATCGCGCCAGATCTGCTGCAGAAAGGCTCTGAAACGTCTGAAAACTATCTACCAGGGCATCAAAGACAAACGCCTCATTTAAACGGTTAACCAGAGTGGTTTGAGAGAGGGTGGATAGCTGCCCGGATACCCCAGACAAAGAATAAGATGACGAGGAAGCAGCGGGAGCGATCGCAGTTCCTGTAGCTCGACCTTTGGGTTGAGCCGAAGCAGACGCTTGCACCTGTGTCTGAGAAACAGCCTGATTCGTTGCAGTTAAGTGTTCTGAGGCTTGGCTATTGAATAAGCGATCGCTGGTAGGATCGACGGCTTTCAGCTTGGGAATTGGGATTGCTGGAACACCAGAGGTTGCAGCCTCCTGAAACTTTGGCTGAGCCGGAAGAACTGCCTTGAGAGGGGCAGACCGATCGACCGACAAATATCCTTTTGCCGTCGTATTTCCTAACAGTTCAGCACCCGACGGGTGGCCAGCAAAATGGGGAGGCTCTTTTAACGGCACAGCCTGAGCCTGGACAGAGGCAAACTCCGGTAAGGATGGCTGCCATTCGGGCCGACCGGCAGCATGGGCAATCGTAGCCCTGCCAGACGCAGCAGCATCCAACAGGTGAGTCAGCTGAGCAGCTTCCACTGTCTCAGCCGCAGCAACAATGGGTGGCGGTAACTCAGGAGGGGGAGCCGAATAGGGCATACGTTAGCAAACCGATAGGAATGAGGCACCTGGGAAGCACCCTACTCAAAAATTAAGGGCAGCAGAGAACTACTGCCCCCAACTACACTTGCAGGACAAGTCTAGGGATAACCTATTTATTCCAAATCCCGACGCTTGGGGTTGCGAGCAGGGTCATTAGAGAGGAAGCCAAACACAAACAGCAGGACAAAAAAGGATACAACGATGTAAACAACGATTTTTAGAGTTTCCATTCTGCTATCTCCAGAGCTATTAAAGATTAGTGTATCGGCTCTATGGACTCAATTAAAAGACTAAACGGATTCCTATCATACAGAATGCCATCTCCCTTTTGGCAAGAGTATCTCTCCCTTCAGGAAGCTGATCTGGTAATGTGACTGAGTAGGACTCAGGGTTTTTCTGGATATTTTTCTGCCATTGGTCACGATGGACACGCTATGAATCTGCATCCCTTCACCTCTCGTGTCTGGAAAATTGCGCATAAAGTTCCCATGCCGCTGTGGGCGATCGTCCTGATAACCCTGCCCCTCAGCGCGGGAATATTTGGCCTCTGGCTCTTGAATGATTGGGAAGCCGCCGAGTGTCAAACCGTGGGCAAAACTGTGCTGGCTTCCGAGTCCACTCGTCTGTATTGCGCTCAAACGATTGCCGATCGCGATGCGGCCCCCGATCTGGCCGAAGCCATTCAACTTGCCAGTTCTATTTCCCCCGAACATCCCCTGCGGCAGGACAGCGATCGCTTTATCCAGCGGTGGGCTAACC
>JBBIQC010000470.1:0-4454 GCA_037442585.1 Oscillatoriales cyanobacterium bin_317 | reverse complement strand
CCGATCAGAGAAACTACGGTTCTGGACTTGGACAAGATTTAGTTTACTGATCAAGTTGCTGAATTGTACCTTTAAGCGAAATACCGATCACCTGTGGAGAACCTATCTGTTAGCCATTATTTTTACTTATGGTGATGACTACGATCGCTGGAGGTGCCAGACTGCTTTAGGGGACTATATTTGCTCTCATAGGCAATCAGGTTTAACTATATGTAAAAAAATATGTAGAAACTGTATCTCACTATGCACGGGACTGGCGCACCTGTTTGGCTGGTTGGGGTAAGGCATGGGTACGGGTGGTGTAAATTTCTTCCTGGGCATACCAGATGGAAATTTCATAGGCACCCACGATGATCCAGGCATAGCGGCAGAGATGATCGACTTGGGCGATTAAATCATCCACCAGCCAGGGTTCGGAGCAGTGAATGGCCAGCGTGTAGCTGCGATCCAGGAACAGGAAGCACAAGGGTAGGGTATCTAGAAAATGGGAGCGAAAGCGCTCCAGGCGGAGTACCTCAAGGATGAGCAGGTCATTGTCTGTCAGTTCTAAAGCCATATAAATTCCTTCTGGAAGATTATGACTTGATTTAACTGGAACCTGACCATAAACCCCTACGGTATAAACTCAGGATCTTTAATTCCCCCCTTGCAGTTCTCTGAGGAAAAATACGTAAATGGGGAATTATCCCTTAGTTAATGGGATGATCAGGGGCGAAAGTTGTACTGTAAAGGTTGTCCAACCCTGATGGCTGGTAACTTGAATGGTGCCACCTAACTCCGTCACCATGCGTTGTACCAGGGCCAGTCCTAAGCCTGTCCCCCCTTGCTTCCACCGATCGCCATTGGGAACCCGGTAGAATTTGTCAAATATTCTTGACAATTCTGCGGGTGGAATTTCTGCCTGATTACGGATGGTCATGGTAATCCCGGCTGTTTGGGCTGGGGGATCTGGATTGTGCTCCTGAAAGCTTAAGACAATCTCTCCTGCGGGAGAGGTGTATTTGCAGGCGTTATTTAGCAGTTCTGCAATGATTCGCTCCAGGGTGTTGCGGTCTGTCGTAATCGGGGGTAGATCGGGAGATAGCTCGATCCGCAGATGCTGCTGGCGATCGCGGGCACGGGATTGAAACGGCTCGATCAGATTCATGATGCAGGATTGCAAGTCCACTACTACGGGTGAAAGGGAGTAGGAAGAGGCTTCTAACCGCTGCAAATCCAGCAAGTCGTTGATCAATTCAATCTCCCGAACACACTCGGCCTGCAGAATGTTGAGATACTGCTGCTGGCGTTCTGGCGAATTCATGTTTTGCAGCATGTGAATTGCCATTTTCATGTTAGACATGGGGGTCCGCAGTTCATGAGAAACGGTGCTGAGAAAGTCATCCTTAAGCAGGTTAAGTTCTTCCAGGGCTGTAACCTGAGCCTGGGTTGCCTGATATAACCGTGCCTGACGGATGGCGATCGCACATTGGTTAGCAACCTGCTGCACCAGACGAATTTCTAATTCTGTAAATGCCTCACTGGCCTCTTTAAACAGCCACAAATCTCCCATGACAGACTGATCATCCACGATCGGACAGACGAAACAGGCCGCTTTGCGAGGAGCGGGACGCAATGGAGTGGGGATCACTGGGCAGAACTGGAAATACTGGCCCTGAAGCAACTGAGCATACTGATCGGGATTTTCCGACATGGAAATACACGTTCCTTTGGCTGGCGGAATCCCGGTGCAAATGTATTCATAGCGAATGGTTGAGGTTTCCTGCTCCAGGTCGTACATGGCTGTATCGCAGCCCTCTACATCCAGTCCTAAAGCCAATTCTTGTACCGCATTTTGCAGGATCTGATCCTCATCTAAACTATCGCGTACAGAGTCTGTAATCCGCTTCAGCATGGCCTCGTAATGCAGGGCTTGCTCCAATTGAGTGGTGCGTTCCTGCACCTGTATCTCCAGATTAGTGTTGAGCCGCTGTACCTGGCCGTAAAGCTCTGACTGTTGAATGGCGATCGCGACTTGAGTGGCCAGTTGTTCTAATAACCCGATCTCATAAGATTCCCAGTGACGAGGGGTGCTGCATTGATGGGCAACCAGCATTCCCCAGAGCTGATTCCCATGTAGAATCGGAACAGACAGAAATGCCTGTACCTGAAGCCCACGCATAGCCTGCTGAAATTGGGTGAAGTCCGCTAATTGCTGGACATCATCCACCACTAAAGGTTTTCCCTGACGGTAAGCATTATGTTGCTGTTCAATGAGATGATCCTGCCGCTTTAAGCCCAGAATAGAGCGACAACCCGGTTCAACAGATTCAGCCATTACGGTGCGATCGCCGTTGGCATTGCAGCAATAAATGACGACCCGATCAACATTCAAAAACTGCCGCACTTCAGAAACCGTCGTATTCAGAATTTCTGTAAAATTCAGGGATTGTCGGATGCGGTGAGCGATCCCAGCCGACAGCTTGGCTAATCCAGCCATCAGGCGTTCCCGCTCGGCTTGTTGCCGCAGGGCTGCTTCAGCGGTTTTCCGTTCAGTAATATCCCGTGTGAAACAGTGATGTCCCAGAAACTGGTCGTACCAATCGTAAGCCGCCACGATAACCACTTCGTTGTAGAAGATAGACCCATCCTTACGGAGAGCGCGGACTTCTACTTCCGCTTTGCCATCTTCCAGCATCTGTTGGTAAGCGGCTGCAATAATCTCCAAATCGTCTGAGTGAATGGTTTGGTTCCACGATAGGCCAATCATTTCTGCCTGCTCATAACCCAATGCTTCTGCATAAGCTCGGTTCAAAGCAATAAAGCGGCCTGCTGTATCCAGGCGAGCAATCCCTTCCACCGCATTACCCAGCGCTGTACTCATTTCTAAAAGTTCTGCCTGGGCTTGCTGGCGTTCGGTGATATCCACAAAGAAAACTGACAGCCCCTCCGCGGCTGGAAAGATTCTCACCTCAAACCAGATTTTTAGAAATGGATAAAACTCCTCAAACGTCGCTGGGGTTTGCTGTTGCAGAGAACGGCGGCATTCTCGCTCCAGGATTGTTCCTACCAATTCGGGAAAAATTTCCCACAGATTTTGTTTGAGAACCTCTTCTTGGGTACGGCGAATGAGTTGGGCAGCCCGTTGATTCAAATAAGTCAACCGCCACTCATTATCCAGGGAGAGAAATGCATCGGTGATGCTTTCTAAGATATTGAAAATTTGTCGATTGGCTGCTCTGAGTGCTTCTTCAACTTTTTTGCGATCGGTGATATCGTGGCAATTGACGACCACTCCTCCAATCGCTGGATCATCCAGTAAACTGGTCGCCACCGCTTCAAAAAAACGCCAGGAGCCGTTAAGATGCCGCACCCGATATTCAATTTTGGGCTGGCTAATGCGAGGAGATTGAATGGCGCTGTGCAGAACCTGCAGAATGAGATGAATGTCATCCGGGTGGACAAGTTCTGCGGCGTGTCGTCCTTCGACATCCTCTAAGCGGTAGCCCAGGACTCGTTCAGCAGAAGGGCTACAGTACTGGAAAACCCCATTCTGATCCAGAATCACAATAATGTCGGTGGAGTTTTCAATCAATAAGCGAAATCTACGGGAGGCATAGTCAGACCCTTCAGGATTGCCCCCGTGTAATGCTGTTTCGGCCTGCTCACCATTTGCCATCTTGATTGACTGCTATGTATACACCACCCAGATTACTCGCGACCTTCGAGATTAAAGAGTCGCTTAAAAATTTTAAGGTTGATCACTCCAGATGCTTATATCGGATGGGTTAGCCCAGCGTAACGCATCAAAGCCTCAAGGTGATGGGTTACGGCAATCACCTAACTCATCCTACAAAATTCTGTCATTAGTCATTCGTTCTTTGGTGTTCATTCGCTGAAGTACCTGAAAAAACAAGTCTTGTCATAGGGCAACCTGCAAGGCATCCTGGCTTCTGGTTCTCAGGTGCCTGGGTTGAGTAGGGGTAACGAATGATGCCAGTATTTACAGGCGGCATAGGCAAGCGTGACTACCCCAGTCACGATCGCGGATTCATCCACTTCAAACTGAGGGTGATGCAGGGGCGGATTGGGCCGATCTCGATACCCCACTCCTAACCGAAACATACTGCCGGGTGCATATTGCAGGTAGACGGAAAAGTCCTCTGCACCTAAGGAGGGTTCCTGAATAATCTGCACGCTGCTGTCTCCCCAGGATTCTCTGGCTGCCAATTCTAGCAGTTGGGTCAGGGTGACATCGTTCTGAACAGAAGGTACGCCGTGCCGATATTTGCATTCATACCGGGCACCAAAGGAGTGACATACCCCAGCCACAATGTTTTCAATCCATTCCGGGAGAGACTCGCTGGTGTCGGGATGCAGCGATCGCACCGTTCCTAATAACCGCACCTGATCGGCAATCACGTTGGGTGCCCGGCCTCCTTGAATTTGCCCGATCGTCAGTACCAGGGGATGTA
>JBBIQC010000469.1:911-4464 GCA_037442585.1 Oscillatoriales cyanobacterium bin_317 | reverse complement strand
TGATGAAAAACAATCCTCGTACACCTTTTAGTCTTCCTCAGCAAGCCCTAACTAGACTACCAAATACGGAAAACTCGATAAGAAATTCATATACAGTTCGCTTTGTGCAACTTCTCTCAGAAACTTGTTGGAGTTAGCCGTTTTCCGATCTTGCAAAAGCACTGTTCTTCAAAGGATCTGGAGCGGTGTCCGGAGTGATTTTAAGCTTTATATCAAACTTCATCGCCCAGTAAAATTCATGCTACATTTCAACCTCCTGGGTGGATATACGAATCCTGAACTACCCATTTTGTGGTGAAATTGTGAGAAGTGTTTGGAGTGAGCGGAACATTCGTTCTGCCCTGTCTATGCCATTGACGGTTATGCTGCTTAAGCTTTTTGTGGCTCCAAACCGTTCTCCTTAAAGGCTTTCGTAGATTTCTATTAAGAAGTCTGTGGCCGTTTTTAAGGATGTATCTATCTGCAACCGTGCAGATTTCTGGCGGAATCAAAACTTTTTTGATTTCTTCAACGCCAGTTGGCACAACGGTTTGGTGCTTGTTACAAAAGCTTACTGTTGAGTGTAAACTTGTCTAAATTGAAAAAGCGGGGTACTCTTGCCTAAGTGTAATTACCGTGTGTGATCTAGATCCTCTATCAATGTGATTTGCATCATTGATTAGAGGCAGATCAGTGGCTCAAGGACAGTTAAACGCTGGAAATTTAGGAGGTCGTTTTTTTGAGACGAACATTCCCGCAGAAGGTTAAGCCTGTTCCTTCCTGTACAGACGAACAGGAAGCGACAACAGCTCAAACAAAGCAGGCTCTTCCCGACAATAACCGTCGGGTTCGTACTTCCGCCGCGATGATTGGATTGGCCATTTCAATGGGTGCTTACAACTTGCCAATTCCCCGTCAAAGCGATAGTGCAACTGCTGCTGAACCAGCAGTTGGGGAATCTACCGTATCACCTGCAGATTCGTTTGAGACTGCTGCTCTTTCTCCAGAGGCTACTGCTTCTCAGGCCTCTTCCTCGGAGTCAAAACCTCTTTCAATCAAGCACACTGTCCAAGAAGGTCAAACGCTTTGGGAGGTTGCTCGCTTTTACGGTGCAGATGCAGCAGCGATCGCATTGGCAAATAATCTTTCGGTTGATGCCGTACTTCGGGTTGGTCAGGTTTTGATCATCCCTACTGACAGCCGAATCGCTCAAGCCGCTGTTACTCCTGATAATGCGGCAATTATGCCGGGATACTACGGCCCAGTAGCAGGGCGCTTAAGTGGTACCCCGATCGCGTCAGCTTCCCCGACTCCGCTTCCATCGCCTGTTGAGGCAAACCTAAAAGTCAAGCAAGAGGAAGCGCTCAAGAATTTGAAGCAGAAGCGCGACAGCTTACGTGCTGGGTTGGCAACCTTACCCTCTGATGATTCATCATCTGTTAAACCTGTCTCCCAAAGGGGTTCTAGCTCTAAGTCAGCAGACGAAACTAGAGTTAATTTGCCTGGTCTTCTAACTTCGGAGCAGAAGGCTGAGAAGGCCCAATTGCCCACTGCTCTGCCTTCAGGTGAGCAAAAAGTCGCTTTTGGCTCTGTCAGAAATCCCCAGTCTACTGTTCGCTCTAACCCATCGGCACTTCCTGAGAATGGAATTGAGGATCTGGTCAATTATCGGGTTAGTCCAGGAGATACCCTGGCTACGATCGCTCGTGCTCATGGGATAAGTTTGCAACAGTTAGTCCAAGCAAATCGGATCACGAACCCAAATCACATCCTTGCCAATCAGGTTCTGGTGATTCCTCAAAACCAGACGGCAAGTGGGGCTACCCAAAGATTTCAGGGATTGATCGCCTCCGTTCCCGCTTCTCCCAAATCTCTGGATGTTTCTGGTTCGTCGCCTCAATCTTTAGTCACTCCTGCGGTTTCTCAAGAAACAAAGGTTGCAGCCGTTTCTTCTTTTGCCCCACAAACCACACTACCTGCAACCAATTCGGATTCCAAGCTACTTCAATCCAACAATATCGAGAATCTCAAATCTGAGATTGAGAAATTGCGTGAGAAGTATGGTAGTCAGGCACAAGCCAGCCTTCCTCAAATCCAGGATGTCTCTGCTAAAGCAGCACCAGCTACCGTTGCTTTAGGTGGAACATCGGAGCGCGTTAATCCTGAGTTTAATCCGGAGCGTTACTCCAATCTGAATTCTCGCATTCGTGAAATGCGTGAGCGGATCCGGGCGGGACAGGCACCCCAGGCAAAAGATGTCTCGCAGCCTATAGCTGCTTCTGAGTCGAAACCGCAGTTAGTGGCAGCGGCTTCCGTAGGATCTGAGAGTTATGATCCGCTCGTTCAATCTCGGTTGGGTAAAACAGTTTCTCCTGAATTACCACCCTTAGGCCCTGGAAACGAATACCTGCCCGGTGCTCCAGGTAGATTTGAAGGCTACATTTGGCCGACAAGAGGGGTTCTCACCTCAGGCTTTGGCTGGCGTTGGGGCCGGATGCACAAAGGCATTGACATTGCTGGCCCTGTTGGCACTCCCATCATGGCCGCAGCGGATGGAGTGGTGGTGACTGCTGGGTGGAACTCTGGTGGCTACGGCTATCTGGTAGAAGTTCAACACCCGGACGGCAGCTTAACTCTGTATGCCCACAACAGCCGGATTCTGGTACAGGTGGGTCAGCAGGTGGCTCAAGGGCAGCAAATCTCTGAAATGGGTAGCACGGGCTATAGCACAGGGCCGCACCTCCACTTTGAAGTTCACCCCAGTGGGCGCGGTGCTGTTAACCCGATGGCTTTCCTGCCCAGAGATAGAGGTTAGTAAAGCGAATTGGTTGATGATGCTTGGAGGGAAGCTTGAGGTTTCCCTCCATTATTTTTTAAATTACCTACTTTTTTCTCCAGACTCGTGGCTTTTACGTACACCAGAATTTATTTATGTATGTCCTTGTTTGTCCCGGCATTCATGATCCGCAAGCAACTCAGGATTTTTTGCAGGGACTGCAGAGGGGCATGGGTGAAGTTGCTTTTACCTGGTTGATCTTTCCGACCGATCGCTATCCTGCCTATTCAGCCCTTCATATCAGTTGGTTTTTGTGTGATCAGTTGAGGGCCGTACATCTGCAAGATTGGCTGAATCAAACCGTTGCCATTATTAGCTTCAGTGCCGGGGTAGTGGGTGCAATCGCAACAGCCTGGAGTTGGCGATTAATGGGAGGAACGATCGCCGCCCTGATTGCGGTAGATGGCTGGGGAGTGCCACTGGTTGGAGATTTTCCCATGCATCGGCTCAGTCATGATTATTTCACCCACTGGAGTTCTGCTTTACTGGGAGCGGGGCAGGATAGTTTTTATGCAGAACCAGCCGTTGATCATTTAAACCTCTGGCGATCGCCAGAAACCACGCAGGGCTGGTGGTTTTCTCCTAGCTCCCCAAGTTCCCCTCAATTGATCACGGCTGCAGAGTTCATCGCTACTCTTTTATCCCGGTACAATGCGAGAGCAGTCATTGAAGATGAGCCATAATGCAGGAAACACTATACCTTTGGCTGATCTCCAAGGACATGAGGGTGATCCGATC
>JBBIQC010000469.1:0-897 GCA_037442585.1 Oscillatoriales cyanobacterium bin_317 | reverse complement strand
AGCCCAACTTCTTCTAAGCTGATGCGATCGCGTCCCGCCAATTTAGCTCGATAGAGGGCGCGATCGGCTGCAGCGATGAGAGACATTGGGGATAGATTGGCTTTTGGAATAACAGCCGTAACTCCCATACTCAAGGTGATGTAGGGGCTGATTTGGGAGCCTGCATGAACCAGTTCTAAAGCTCGAACCGCCTCTTGGATCTCTTGGGCAACATACAAAGCTCCTGAAGCAGGGGTGTTGGGCAGAATGAGAACAAACTCTTCTCCGCCATAGCGGGCGGCTACATCACTTGGGCGTTTAACCGCTGTTGCAATCGCACTAGCAATTCGACGCAGGCAATTGTCCCCTGCTTGATGACCATAGGTATCGTTATAGGCTTTAAAGAAATCGACATCGCAGAGAATCAAGGATAGTGGTTGCACTTCCCGCATCAGTCTGCGCCATTCTTGATTCAAACAAAGATCAAAGCAACGACGGTTGGCGATTTGAGTCAGACTATCCTGATGAGCCAAGCGCTGTAATTCCTGATTTGCAGCTTGCAAGGCGGCTTCTATGGCCATGCGATCGCGAACTTCTCGGCGCAATAACTCATTCTGGGCTTCCAATTGCTGCTGTAGCCGCCGTAGAGATAAGTGAAGTTCTACCCGAGCCAGCACCTCTGCTGTTTCAAAAGGTTTGGTAATGTAATCAACCCCACCCATTTCAAAGGCTTTAACCTTATTCAGTATTTGTTCAAAAGCCGTTACAAAAATAATCGGAATATCTTTTGTTCGGGGATTTGCTTTCAGAATGTGGCACACTTCGTAGCCATCCATGTAAGGCATTCCAATATCAACCAGGATTAGATCTGGCAAGCAAGTCAATATTGTCGAAAGTGCTTCTTCTCCACTATGAGCC
>JBBIQC010000468.1:0-4466 GCA_037442585.1 Oscillatoriales cyanobacterium bin_317 | reverse complement strand
ACTACGGTTCTGGACTTGGACAAGGTTTAAAAAGCCGCTCGCACTAAAAAGCCTCTTGTGTCCAGCAAACATAGGGTCATAAACCCATCCTTCACTCTCCACCAGAGGCAATCATGAACCTTTATCAAGGAAGCTTAAGAGCGTTGAATTTTATCTTTTTGGCTAATGAAGATCAGCCCTACCAAAGCAGGGATCACTACAATCACCGCACCAGCAACTAAACTCAGCAGAAAATTCATCAGTGAAGGAGTCATGAATAGCCTAGCCTCTCTTACAACAATTTATTGCTTATTTTAACGGTCTGTCACACCCTTGAGAAGCCGTTAACACAAGGAGATTTCCAGAACCAGGCCGAAGGGTCGAGAGGATATTCCCTGCAAGGGGAAGAAGCCCGCTAAGATCATGAGAGACAACTTTATATTCCTTCAAATCTCCATCTGCTATGACCGCTGCCGATATTGCTTTTTGGATTCTTGGCCCGTTGCTGGGTGTCATGATCTTTCTCTTCATTTTTCGGATCATTCTCACCTGGTATCCCCAGGTGGATGTCACCCGCTTTCCCTTTAACGTGGTTGTTCTGCCAACGGAACCCTTTTTAGCCCCTTCCCGCAAAATTGTGCCCCCGATCGGTGGAGTTGATATTACTCCCATTCTCTGGGTCGGTATCTTCAGCTTGCTACGCGAAATTTTGCTCGGCCAACAGGGACTGCTGACGATGATGACTCGGATTGGCTGAAATAAGCCCGTCATTAAGCAACTGTAAAAATCCTTTTAAACCTGACTGAGAAATGCAAAGAACACGGTAGGGTGCTGAAGGGGAATGTTAGGATGGAAGGCATTCGACAAATCCCGATCGGTTTACCGGGAATGATGCTTTCCTGGAGTTAAACCTTGTCCTAAGTCCAGAGCCGGAGTTTCTCTGATCGGAAAACGACCGTTCTCTAGCTGGACTTGGTTTAAGTCACCATTTCTGTCACCCTCTGTTACCCAAAGGGCACTCTGGGAAGGTCAGTAGTCTTTAGTTTTTATCAATCCTTTGTCATTTGCAGCAAGCTCCGATGGTCAATACTTCAACCCCTCCCGCTGTTCGTAAACCCTCTAAAGTAGAAGGCATCAAAGAGCGCAGTAACTTTCTGCGAGAACCCGTTGCATCCGAATTGCTTTTAGACACGACTCACTTCACCGAAGAGGCCATTCAAATCCTGAAATTTCACGGTTCCTATCAGCAGGACAATCGGGATAACCGGGTTAAAGGGCAGGAAAAAGACTATCAGTTCATGCTACGGACTCGCAGCCCTGGTGGGTTTATTCCCCCGGAGTTGTATCTCACCCTCGATCGCCTCTCCGATGAGTACGGCAATCACACTATCCGGGCCACGACTCGTCAGGGTTTCCAACTGCATGGCGTGTTGAAGAAAAATTTGAAAGCGACGATCGCGGCGATTGTCAGAAGTATGGGATCAACCCTGGGGGCTTGCGGTGATCTGAACCGCAATGTCATGGCTCCCCCTGCTCCCTACAAAAATAAGCCGGAATATGCCCTGGCCTGGGAGTATGCGGATAATGTGGCCGATCTGCTGACCCCGCAAACGGGAGCCTATTACGAGATCTGGCTGGATGGGGAGAAAGCAATTTCGGCGGAAGAAAATCCCGAAGTCGTTGCTGCCCGTCAAAGTCATGGCAATGGCACGATCATTCATGACTCTGAGGAACCGCTCTACGGCACGCACTACATGCCCCGCAAATTTAAGATTGCGGTGACAGTGCCAGGAGATAACTCCGTCGATCTGTTTTCTCAAGATGTCAGCCTGGTCGTCATCACAGATTCCACTGGAGAATTGCTGGGCTTTAACGTCTATGCCGGAGGTGGACTGGGACGCACCCATAATAAGGAGGAGACATTCCCTCGGGTCGCTGATCCCATTGGATTTGTCGATAAAGAAGATGTTTATGCCCTGGTGAAGGCGATCGTGGCGACTCAACGGGATTATGGCGATCGCAGCGATCGGCGTCATGCCCGGATGAAATACCTGCTGGAAGACTGGGGCGTGGACAAATTCCGGGACAAGGTAGAGGAATACTTTGGCAAGTCGATTCAACCGATGAAGCCGACTCCAGAGTTTCAGTTTTTGAACTTCCTGGGCTGGCATGACCAGGGCGACGGCAAGCTGTTTTTGGGAATTTCGATCGAAAATGGCCGAATTAAGGACGAAGGCACGTTTCAACTGAAAACCGCCCTCCGGGAAATCGTCGAAAAGTTCAACCTGCCTATGCGGCTGACTCCCAGCCAAAATGTGCTGCTATACGAGATTGATCCGGCTCATCAAGCTGAAATTCAACAGATTCTCAGCCGTTGTGGCGTGAAAGGAGAGGATGAAATTGACTCTCTGGTGCGCGATTCGATGGCCTGCCCTGCCCTGCCCACTTGTGCTCTGGCAACCACCGAATCGGAACGGGTAATGCCCAGCGTTCTGGAACGCATCCGGAACTTGCTCAACAAAGTGGGTCTGCTGGATGAACATTTCATCGTCCGCATGACCGGATGCCCCAACGGTTGTGCCCGTCCTTACCTGGCGGAACTGGCTTTTGTGGGCAATGGCCCTGGCCTGTATCAGGTGTGGCTGGGAGCCTCCCCCAATCAAACCCGGTTGGCGCAGGTGTATCTGGAAAAAATGCCTGTCGATGAGCTGGAAGCCTCCCTGGAACCCGTCTTTGTCTACTTCAAACAAAGTCGTCAGCCAGGGGAAGGCTTTGGGGATTTCTGCGATCGCGTGGGCATGGAAGCCATTCGCCAATTCACCGCTACCTATGAAATTAGTACCGCAATGACTACCGAGACTACTGAGCAGAGTGAGACAACCGGCAACGAAATTGATGTCACCATTACCCGTCCATTAGGCAAAATTCGCCATCGGATTACCGTTCGCCCGGATCTCTACGCCCGCCTGGTAGAAACCGCTGCTCAACAGGGTAAACCTGTCAGTCTGGTGGCGGGTGAGGCGATCGAAACCTATCTGAATGGATTGGGCTAACTCCCATTCCAACTAAACTCTTTGCCGTAGGGACGCGATCGATTCGTCTCTACGGTTTTGTTTGTAACATTCTTCATGAAGTTTGAAGTTTGCAAGGAGCGGTGTCATGAGTTCGTGTCGGCGTTCTGCTGGGCTATCGCCTCTGAACGCTCAACCGTTTGAGTCAACCTGTCCAGCGACGCTTCGACTGAACGTTCTCTTAAGCTAACAGGGGAAGTGGCAGAGATTTCGTGATCGCCTGTACGCTGTTTGGGTTGAATTTGCTAGGCTTGAAAGTAACCGCCCATCGATAAGGGTGCACCAACATAAAGCGGTGGGCATATCCCTGACTCAAAAATTTCTTTAGAGAAGTTTACCTTTTGTTCGGTTAGCAAAACCCGTTTTAATAGTACACTTGAACTATTGATTTGTGAGGCTTTCGCTATGGCATACGCTCAAACGAGATCAACCCGCATTCATCAATCCGTCGTTGACCAGGCCAGACAATTTTTATCTCTCTTACCCAATAAATCCGAAGCGTCTTCTCAATCCCGACCCAATTCTGCAAAGACCTCTAACTGCGCTTAAGGTAATCACTTTTCGCTAGTCCATGAAGCTGTTGGTGACGGGAGCGAGCGGATTTTTGGGCTGGAATGTTTGTCAGGTAGCTGCCCCTGATTGGAAGATTTATGGCACTACTTTTTCCCATTCCAGCCCAATTTCTGGTGTAACCTTGCTGACCGTGGATTTAAGGGATGAGCGGCAACTGCAAGAGGCGTTTCAGCAGGTGCAACCCGATGCGGTAATTCATCTAGCGGCTCAATCCAGTCCCAATGAGTGTCAGAATCACCCGGAAGCGTCTTATTTGTTAAATGTCACAGTTGCCTGCACCATCGCTAATCTGTGTGCCGAGGCGGAAATTCCCCTGGCATTTACCTCAACTGATTTGGTCTTTGATGGGCTGAACGCTCCTTATCGTGAAACCGATCCGGTGTCTCCTTGCAGTGTCTATGGGGAGCAAAAGGCGATCGCAGAAACCGAAATTCTCAAACGTTATCCGAAGGCCGCGATCTGTCGAATGCCACTCATGTTTGGCGCGGCTCCTGCCCATGCCAGCAGTTTCCTTGGCCCTTTTGCTCAGGCATTGCGAGAGGAACGAGAACTGCGACTGTTTGTTGATGAATTTCGGACTCCCGTTAGTGGGACAACTGCCGCCAAAGGTTTATTCATGGCCTTAGACAAGGTTCAGGGCATGATTCATTTGGGTGGCAAAGAGCGGATTTCTCGCTATGACTTTGGCCGCCTGATGGTAGAGGAACTGGATTTACCCAACACTGGCCTGAAAGCCTGTCGTCAGCAGGATGTACCCATGCCGGCTCCCCGTCCTCCGGATGTCTCCCTGGATAGCTCCAAGGCGTTTGCCTTAGGGTATAGTCCACGATCGCTGCGATCGGA
>JBBIQC010000467.1:0-4469 GCA_037442585.1 Oscillatoriales cyanobacterium bin_317 | reverse complement strand
AGGCGGCGGGCCACGGGTTTTATGCAACCGGAACCTCCATGGTGTTGCATCCCCGCAATCCTTACATTCCCACCGTCCACCTCAACTATCGCTACTTTGAAGCTGGCCCGGTCTGGTGGTTCGGGGGTGGCATTGACCTGACTCCCTACTATCCCTTCCGAGAGGATGTGATTCACTTCCACCAGACGCTCAAAGAAGTCTGTGATGCCCATCATCCCCACTATTACAAGGCATTTAAGCTCTGGTGTGACGAATATTTCTACCTCAAACACCGTCAAGAAACCCGTGGGGTTGGTGGTCTGTTCTTTGACTACCAGGACAGCCAGGGTAATCTTTATCCCGTTGCTTATCCCAATTCACAAAGCGAGACTCCAGCGGCTCAGTACAGTAAAGTCGTTGGGCCTGTGGAGGGTCGCACCTGGGAAGATTTATTTGCTTTTGTGAAAGATTGTGGTAATGCGTTCTTACCTGCCTACGTCCCAATTGCTGAACGCCGGAAACATACTGAGTATGGCGATCGAGAACGGAACTTCCAACTCTATCGGCGGGGACGGTATGTAGAGTTCAATCTGGTCTATGACCGAGGTACGATTTTCGGTCTGCAAACCAACGGCCGCACCGAGTCCATCCTGATGTCTCTGCCTCCTCTGGTGCGCTGGGAATATGGCTATGAACCTGAGAGCGGTACGCCAGAAGCTGAATTGTATACAACTTACTTGAAGCCACAAAATTGGTTGAACTTGCCCTAACCATTGGGGTGGGAATCCATCAACCTTTCGCAGAGGGCAGGGGGTAGAAGGCAGGAATACAGCCTTTTCCCTCTGCCCTCTAAACTTTTGCCATGTTTTCAGTCGGGCTGGTATGAAGCGGAAATAAATCTCTAGAGATTTTGTTGGAATTTCTCAAATTTGTGTCGAAACTAAACTCAACTGTAGCCTGAAGCTTTCACAAGCAAGGCTTTTTAAACCACGATCGCTAGAACTTTGAACGGCTACTTCACGTACTGCTGTCTCCCATCCAGGTTGATAACAGTACTGAATTTGTCTGACTAAAGTTCACAACAAATTTCGTTTCGGTGTCATCCCAAGTGTGCTGGCGTTTAGGAGAGGGCAGATAATTTCTATGGAACAGAAATCAATTCACATGGAGCAGAAAACTCATACAGTCCAGGATGGGGCTTCTGTCATTGTCTTAACTCCGACTGGACGTTTAGATATCACCACAGCATGGCAGTTCCGGCTCAAACTGCAAGAGTGTATCTCCAAGCATAGCCGCCATGTAGTGGTTAACCTGGGGCAAGTCAACTTTATTGATAGCTCTGGGCTGACTTCTCTAGTGGCCGGAATGCGAGATGCAGATAAGGTGAGAGGTAGTTTCCGGATTTGCAACGTTCATCCAGAGGCCCGCTTAGTCTTTGAAGTGACCATGATGGATTCCGTGTTTGAAATTTTTGATACGGAAGACGAAGCGTTAGAAGGGGTTCCACGGGGAATTGCCAGCTAAGACTGGGAACTGTTAGGGGTGAATTCGCCTGAGTTCAGTTGCATTCATGATTCAGAACTCATAACTATATAGTTTTCCCGTTTGGTATAGCGATAAGGCCCCAAAATGGCACCCCACAAAGCTTTTCCCGTTGCCAGATCGATGCCCTTATCGTAGCTGAGGAATTCAGTAGCACTGACCTCAAAGCCAAGAGATACATAGCGTGTCTCACCCTGATAGATAAAACTACACTGGGTATCGGGTAGGGGCGAGGCAATAAAGCGGTGAGAAGCTGTTGAGCCAGGACTATTTTCCACCTGATTTTGACCGATGACTTTGAGAATGCACCCTGGTAGCAGTTCAATTTGTTCCAGGGTGATTGTTTTCAGTAGTTCTGGTTGTTGTCCTGCTCCAGCTACGGCTTCTGGATCCTTAAAACTGTAATATTGCACCTGAAGTGCTTCAGGCTCAGTTGAGTCAGCTTGTAATCGCAGTAATCGCTGACGGTAGGGGTGAGCTAAATTCACGACGCTGGCCTGCTCTGCAAACAACGTCAGACTGTCATCGGAGAATAGCGAGAGCGGACGATGCCAGAGCCGCAGATGGACAAACCAGGCAGGTTCTGCGATCGCCTGCTCCCGATTATCAAATTCACCTGCGAGGTAGTGAGCCAGCGTCCGTAAATTAGGAGAAATAGTCATCCGGTCATCAAGGGGTCAAACGTATTCTCATCTGGAAGGCCCAAATCTTCCTCATTCTGATCCCTCGCAACGATACAAAACTTGGCAAACTTACCGTCAAGCGCGAGAATGGAGGGGAGATGAACCTTCCAAATTCTACTGTGAACAACGTCCGCACTGTTTCTGATACCAAGCGAGCCTTTTACACCCTCCACACTCGCCCCATCAACTCCATCTACCGTCGGGTGGTGGAGGAGTTAATGGTTGAGATGCACCTGCTCGCCGTGAATATGGATTATCGCTACGATCCAATCTATGCGCTGGGTGTTGTCACCTCCTTTGACCGATTCATGCAGGGTTATCGCCCAGAGGCAGACAAGCCTTCCATCTTTGATGGGTTGTGTAAAGCGCTGCAAGATGACCCCAACCTTTACCGTCAAGATGCAGAACGGATGCGGGCCTTTGCCAGCCAGAAATCTGCCAAGGACTTAGTGACCTGGTTTGAACAGGCGGCTGCAACTCCTTATGGGGATGACTTGCAGGAGCGAATTAAGGCGATCGCTAATAACCCCAAGTTTAAATACAGCCGCTTATTTGCCATTGGTCTATTTAGCTTGTTTGAACTGGCAGATCCCGCCGCGATGAAAAACGAGACTCAGCGCGAGGAATTGCTGAAGCAGGTTTGTGCCGTATTGCATCTACCTCAAGACAAGGTACAGAAGGATCTGGAACTGTACCGCAGCAATCTGGAAAAGGTGACCCAGGCTCAGGCAGTCATGAATGATATTCTGCAAGCTGATAAGAAGAAGCGGGAGGAGCGATCGCAGGCCAATAACAGTACCAGTCCTGCTGAGTCTTCTGATACGCCCAAGGACGAAGCGGCTTCGGGGTCCTGAATCAAGTTGTTCGGGTGGAAAAATCTGGAATTCCCTGATAGCCCTTTGAAGATCAGGTAGGCATAAATTGCGCCGCTGCTGGTGCATTCTGTTGGCATAGCGTTCTACCCGAAAAGGTTATCTATGGCTTTTCACACCCCTCCCCAAAAACAGCAAGGCCAATATCGGTACGACCCAACCGCTTTATACACTATGGGGCCAGCCCGGATCTTTCCCTACAGTGGCGAAGATGGTCTGTTGCGGTATCTGTTCACCAGGTTTGGACGCAGTTGGTTAGACCAGGGGAAATTGTCTCAACCCTGGGATTTGTTGCTGCAACAGATGAATCGGGGGTTGAAGCAGCTAGATGATGCCTGGAGTTACTTAACGACCCAACTGGTTGACTTTGAGTTGTTTCAGTCAGGGTGGCTGAATCTGGATTTGCCTCCCGATGAACAGTTTAATGCCAGCTTTGTCCGCGATCGCCGCACCCTGACCAATGCCCTGTTAGCAGCTAGAAAGACGGCTGAATCAATCGGTTCTCTGGAGGTAGCCCGTCTCCACTTTTATGATGCGCTGCAGCAACATGGCTACGATCGGCCTGAAACCTGGCAAATTCATCAACGGGAGGAGGGCTTAAGCGATCGGGAGTTTGCCCGTCAGCGGGTAGCCGGACAAAACCCCGTCATGCTGCGGCAAATTCAGCCCGTGGATCAGCCTTTGTTGGATAGTTTACGCTCCCAACAACTGCAGTTAGGAAATGGGGCTGCGATCGACCTGGTGCATGCAGCCCAACACCGCTTATTTGTGGCAGATTATCCCTTGCTGCAAAATTTATCTGCAGCAGATTTACAGCCTGGACGCTATGTGGGCAGTCCCGTGGCTCTGTTTCATCAATCCCCAACTGGATTGGAACCAATTTTAATTCAACTGGAACCAGGGAATATAGCCACACCAGGGACGAATGATGGCTCAACCGATCGCTGGATGCAGGCCAAGCTGTTTGTGCAGGTAGCAGACGTGACCTATCACGAGTTAATTACTCACCTGTGCGATACCCACCTGGCGATGGAAGCCTTCGCGATCTCCACACCGCGTCAGTTGCCCATCAATCATCCGCTATATCGGTTACTCCGTCCTCACTTCCAATTTCTGCTGGCAATCAACACCCGTGGCAATACCGTACTGCTCAGTGAAGGGGCAGCCATTGATCAGTTGATGGCTCCCACCCGCGAAACCTCCCTGGAATTGATTAATCGGGCCTATCGAGAACGCTCCTTTAGCGATCAGGCTCTGCCCAAACTGATTCAACGTCAGGGAGTGGGGGCTGAGTTCCTGCCAGATTTTCCGTACCGGGATGATGCCTTGCTGCTGTGGGAGGCGATCGCCCGCTATGTGACTCGCTATCTGCAACGCCATTATGCGGAGGATG
>JBBIQC010000466.1:2471-4477 GCA_037442585.1 Oscillatoriales cyanobacterium bin_317 | reverse complement strand
CAAGTTGTTAAGAGCGCGCTGCTTTTTCCTCATCCTTTACTAAAAAGGACTACCACCAGTGATGAGTTTCGGCATCGGCTGGAAACTGCTCAATGCAATTCATTGTGTATTGACGAAAAGCTCTGACTTGACGCAGCAATCGAGCAATATATCCCGGACATTCACAGGCGATCACCTCTGCCGCTCTGCAAATTTCTACTAGCAATTCACCCAACACTTCATCGGGGACCTCGTTCAAAGCGATTGTTGTTAAATTAGACATACTTCTGCTTCCTGGATAAGACCTTACTGTAATTTAGCCCATACTATTTCTAGAACTATCAAACGTCTGAATGATGTACAACTCATTTTTTCGATGTATAATTTAGCACTTCATTTGACAACGTATCTTTTATGAAGTAATAGGAATATCAATTAATAGGAAGCGAGGCGGGTAGCGTAATTTATATCCAGAGCAAGGGGCTACGTTAACTTACCCAATCTGATGCAATGATTCGGAATTTAAACCTTGTCCAAGTCCAGAACCGGAGTTTCTCTTATAGGAAAACTCCAGTTCTCTAGCTGGACTTGGTTTAGGTTCACAACACTGAACGATCGATAGGCGATAGAGAGGTAGAGCGTGAAAGCAGTATTAATGGCGGCAGCAGGCAGTCCAGATGTTTTGCAATTGGCGGATGTGCCGACCCCTACTCTCCAGGCAGGTACTGATCTCCTGGTACGGCTAAAAGCGGCGGGAGTTAATCCGATCGACACCAAACTGCGGAAGCGAGGGACTTTCTACCCTGACCAGATGCCTGCCATTCTGGGCTGTGATGGGGCTGGAATTGTGGAAGCCGTCGGTAGTGCCGTGCAGAAGTTTCGTCCTGGCGATGAAGTCTACTTCTGTAATGGTGGCTTAGGCGGACTGAATGGGCCGTGGTAGACGAACGATTTGCAGCCCGTAAGCCTGCCTCGATCAGTTTTGCAGCCGCCGCAGCGGCTCCTCTGGTGTTAATTACGGCCTGGGAAGCTCTTTACGATCGCGCCCGACTTCAGGCAGGACAGCGGGTGCTGATTCATGCTGGAGCCGGAGGGGTGGGGCATGTGGCGATTCAACTGGCGAAGCTACAGGGCGCGATCGTGGCCACTACGGTCAGTACCCCTGAAAAAACTGAACTTGTGCGGCAGTTGGGAGCCGAGTGCATCATTCACTACAAGCAGACCGATTTTGTCACCGCTATCATGGATTGGACAAAAGGCCAGGGTGTGGATGTTGTGTTTGATACGGTTGGTGGCGCGACTTTTGGCAACAGCTTTGCCGCCGTTCAACTTTACGGTGATATTGTTTCCATTCTGGAACCGGATTCGGCCACCAACTGGAAAATCGCTCGTAACCGTAACCTGCGCATTAGTCTGGAACTCATGCTTACCCCGATGCTGCAAGGTCTGGTGGAAGAGCAAATTGCTCAGGCCAAAATTCTGGAACAATGCGCCCGCCTGATCGATCAAGGAAATCTTACTATTCATGTCGCCCAAACCTTCCCGTTGGCTCAAGCGGCTGAAGCTCACCGTAGTCTGGAAACTGGCTCAACAACCGGAAAGTTGGTGCTGGTAATAGACTCTTAGATACGGTCTTGATAATTCATCAATCGGTCTACTTGATTGGTGGTGCGATAGGCATCTGGCAACTCAAAGGTGACCTTCAGTTGAGGGGCTTTGTTGGGCAAGTTCGTCAGTTTCTGTCTGGCTTTATCGGGTAAGTCGTGTTCCGGGCGTTTTGCCCATTCCACCAATCGACGCAGACGTTGAGCAAATTGCCGACGATTGTCACTGGCATAGAGATGCCAAAGTTTGTCGGTGACCATCTTAAACACTCCAGAGGTGCGGTGACACAGTTGTTGCACACCCAGTACGATATGCAAAAAACACAGCCCGATGGTAATTCCTGGAAATAGGAGGTTCCAAGCCTGTTGGGTCGCCTCCCACCCATCGGTGTTGACACTTTCAGGACAATATTCTGGGTTGTT
>JBBIQC010000466.1:0-2461 GCA_037442585.1 Oscillatoriales cyanobacterium bin_317 | reverse complement strand
GTGGGCTTCGAGTTGAAACTCTCCGTAGGTCTGCTCCAGCGCTTCTGCGTCAGCCCGTTGAGTGACACTCACGCCTAAAAAACACCCGACTGCGGCAGTCACGACAATATACACTCGTTCTCCCCACCACCAGCTATGCTTTTCATCGGCCACTAGGTGAGGGGGGGAACGCCGATTCTCTTGCCTTCAGCCCCGATGGTCAGCGGATTGCTAGCGGTAGCTCGGATGCAACCATACAAGTTTGGTCAGTTTCTTGGGAACATTTATTGCAAGCCGCTTGCGATCAATTACGCTATCATCCTAGTCTTAATGAACCAAAGCAGATGTTGCCAGAGAAGCAAAGGCAACTTGTGAACACTATGTCTGGTCAAAACGCTAGCAGGTCTTTTGATAGTTGTTTAACAAATACGTGGATTCGGAAGAAGGATAGTTTCAATTACCCAAGTTGGCAATTTGCATCATTCTAAATTGGAGGTACAACCATTATGTATGAAGATTTTGGTGCTCATGTTGAAGGTAATACCGTATGGACGGGGTCTTCAACCATGTTCAAGAAGGAGCAGAAGGAGTTGGGTTTCCCTACTATTGGCTGTACCGTGATCCCCAGGATTCTCCCTACATTGGAGCGTTCAGCAGAGGTGGCTATTTCAAGGAATTGGACTATCAAAACCGATGCACCCAAGAGTTTATTTTCGATGTCTGCAAATACTGGCTGGATAAATATCAGATTGATGGCATCCGGTTTGATTACACCTTGGGATATTACCTCAAGGGTCAGGTCGATCCGGGTGTAAGCCGCTTAATTCAGAACCTGCGCGGGTATCTCTATGGCACCAATCGCAGACACATTTCCTTAACCATCGAACACCTCACAGACAATCGCTACGAGGCGATCGACGACACCAACTGGATTGGTGCTACCGGGTGCTGGTTCGATCCTCTGATGTTCAAAGCCTGGGAGTTTGGGTACAACAATCGGATTAATACCAGCATTATGCGCCCTCTGGACACCCACCGGGACTTCGCACCTGCCACTGGCCCAACGGTGTATATCGAGAACCATGACCACAGTACGATCGTGAATAAAGTGGGCGGTAGTGGAACCGGCGCAGGGATTCGACCGAATCATTGGTTTAAGAGCCAGCCCTACGCGATCGCCCTTTTCACCCTACCGGGAACGACGTTGATCCACAACGGGCAGGAGTTTGGAGACGAATACTATGTGCCAGAAGATGGATCAGACCGGGTTAGCCTCAGACCCGTCAACTGGGAACGACGCAACGATGCCATCGGTGTCCCCCTGTTTAACCTGTATCAGAAGCTGATTCGGATTAGGCAGGAGCATCCGGCTTTGCGTTCGGCTAATTTTTATCCCAGTGCTTACGACGAGCGGCAGACGCATTTCAACCCCGAAGGCTATGGGGTCAATGTTGATCAGGAGATCGTTATTTACCATCGCTGGGGAACTGGATTGGATGGTCAAGAGGAAAAATTCATTGTTGTGTTGAATTTCTCTGCGGCTGATCAATTTGTTGATATTCCCTTCTCCTTCAATGGAACCTGGACTGACCTACTGCATGATGAGTCATTCACAGTGTCTAACTACCGCCTAACCAACCAAAAGGTTAACTCTAATTGGGGACGAGTTTTCTATGCCAAGGTCAACACTTAAACTCGTTGTTCAATCTAACCCTGTACACTAGCACCAACTGATTAATGAGGGAGTATGGAATCCTATGAGAACTCACTACAGCATCTTCTAGCAGAGCTAGAACGCATTGATCGCCTGATCCAAATTCAGGTCTGGCGATCGCGCCAAATTACCACAACGGATGCTGAACTTCAAGGTTTGTATTTATCAGAAGCGGAAATTGACGCCCTGCTGGCTCAACCCATTGGGATGCCATCCTGGGCAACGGTTCCTCTTCCCAACTCATTCCCGGAGGTGCAGTCTGTTCTGGAGGCGATCGCAGAAACTATCCAACAGCGTAAATCCGAGAGCCTGCGAACAGGAATTCGATTGCGCCTGCACGAATTGATGCAGAACTTTCAACTTTCCCCACTGGATGTCGATATTCTGCTGATTTGTCTTGCACCGGAGTTAGATTCTCGTTATGAGCGGTTCTATGCCTACCTGCAAAATGATGTCACCCGCAAGCGACCGCGTGTGGAGTTAGTGTTGAACCTGCTCAGTGCCTCACTGTCCGATAAGCTGAGGGTCCGTCAACAATTCAATGCAACGGCACCCCTATTCAAGTATGAATTGCTGAGTTTGGTGGAAGAAGCTGCGCAAGCGCGATCGCCCTTCCTGAATCGGAAAATAATAATTGGGGCTGATCTCCCTTCACAGCCCTGTGTGTCACGTATCCACTGTCCAGACAACTGAATCCCGCTGAGGTGTCCTATGCTCAGGGGGTGACAGCGAGGCTAGAAGGCAGACTGAATCAGGGATAGAGCGTGT
>JBBIQC010000465.1:0-4480 GCA_037442585.1 Oscillatoriales cyanobacterium bin_317 | reverse complement strand
GATCAGAAAATGGAGCAATTCTTTGAGATTTTACAGTTTTTGTCCTGTACTTAGGACAATAGTAGATAATCGCTGTTAGGCAAAACAGCATTGGAACCCACATCGCGTAGTGACTAATGGCTAACATGGAATGACAAAAATCCAGTGAAGTGGACATTGAACATAGAAAAATACAAGAGACAAAATTTTATTGTCTATTCTCAGTTGAAATCTTAACTTTCTTAAATAGCTTTACCGAGCCGAAGATAGTTAGTCAAATGGAAGCCAGATTCTTCAAGCGTTTGGCGAACGCGATCGCTAAGCAAGGCATCTCGTTCGGCCTGCCCGAACCCAATTCCGTTATCTGGCTCACCAGGAAGGGGAATGGCGGGATGGGAATAGATTTCTACTACATTGGCCTGAATTTGAGGAATCAGATGCAAGAGATAGTCTTCTGTCATGCGTCCAGTTTGGAGTAGACCGTAGACTCGTTCCGTGAAATGGATGTTCTGTGTTCTCAGCACCCCTTCTCCGTAGCGACGCAGTCCTCTAAAAATTAAAGACCAGAGAACTTTGCTGAGAAAATTAGAGCGATCGATATTCAAAGTAAGTTGCAATTCCTCCAGAGGCAATCGGATGAATCGAATATCAAATTCCTCAGCAAATTTCACCAGATTCTGTAACACAACGGGTTGTATATGCACATGCAAATGCCCATCGACATGAGACAGCGGGAGTCCGGTTTGTCGGAACTTTTCCAGTTGGGCGCGAATTTCCAGCGCTAGTTCCAGTTGGGCGGCTGCACTGAAATGATAGTAAACCCCACTTTTCTCCGGCTGATTGGAAAAATATCCATCTGCATCAACCAGGTGAGGAATTTTTTCTGCTGGTAATACCGATCGTCCACATACCAAAACTAAATGTAAACCTACAGCCAAGGTAGGATGGGCTTTAGCAAGAGCCACGGCTTCCTCAAAAGCATCGCCTGTCACCATTAAACTGGTACTGGTGAGAACTCCCCGTTGATGGGCCGCAATAATGGCCTGATTAACTCCCGACGAAAATCCAAAATCATCTCCATTAATAATGAGTTGACGATGCTGTTTCTGTTCTTGCATAAGTCTTTCGTTAAGAAATCCCTAACTTCTACAAAAAGTCAGGGATCTAAGAAGTTGGCAACAGGTTTTATTTAAGGAGTGCTTCCACCTGCTGGGGTTACTTGACCGGCCTTCACTAAATCTCGCCGTCGAGCGCGGGTGGCCAAAAACTCCTTCGCTTCTTTATAAAGGCGTTTCCGCTCATTCGCTTTAAACATGGCATTCTTGACGATTCGGAAAATAGGCTTCGGTCGGAAATAATATTCGTCATAAAAACGATGCACCCATTCCAGCATTTCGGCTCCGGAGAGATGGGGGAAGTTGGCCATCGGCAGTTGTTGACCCAGTTCATCCGACATCTTCGTGTGCATGATGATGCCGTGATTCTGGAACCATTCGTACATTTCAGTGCCGGGATAGGCGTGTGCAACGGATACCTGCAGGGTTTCGGGATCCATTGTTTTGGCGTATTCGATCGTTTCTCGGATGGTTTCTCGCGTCTCACCGGGAAGGCCAATGATGAAATCGGCGTGTACCTTAATGCCAACCCGCTTGCAGTTTTTCACGAACTCCAAAGAGCGTTGGGCTGAAATCCCTTTCTTGATATTTTTCAGAATCTCGTCATTCCCAGATTCAAAACCAACGATGAATAGGCGACAACCAGAATCCGCCAGGACTTTTAAGGTGTCGTAATCCAGATGCGATCGCGAAGTTGAAGACCATTGGAAGTTGAGAGGCTTGAAGGCTTTGGCCATTTCGACCATGCGTTTGGGGCTGTAGGTAAAGGTGTCATCGTCGAAAAAGATTTCCTGCAACCCTTCAGGTTTGAACGCATCCAGCGCCCATTCCACCTCATTGCGAACATCTTCAACCGATCGCGTTCGCCACCGATGCCCATCAAACGTCTGGGGCCAGAGACAGAATGTGCAGAGTGCTGGGCAGCCCCGTGTCGAATACATCGCGACATAGGGATGCAGCAGAAAGGGGACATTGTATTTAGTAATGTCCAGATCGCGCTTCCAGATTTGAGTTACCCAGGGAAAGCGATCGAGATCCTCCACGGGTGGGTCGGGCGGATTGGAAACCATCTGGTCGTCGCGGAGAAAATGAACCCCCGGAATGGTATCAAGCGCTTCCCCAGAGGCAAACCGGGTGACGGCATAGTCAAATTCCTTATGGGTAACGAAATCGATCGCCGACGAGGCACGCAAGGCTACTTCGGGATGGGTTGTCACCGGAGGGCCGACAAAGGCAATCTTTAAGTTCGGGTTCAACTCCTTCATCTGCTCCACCAGTTCGACATCTTTCGTAAACCCGACGTGAGATGTGAACAGGACAACAAACTCGTAGTCGGCCGCAATTTGGATGGTTTCTTCTGGGCCAATGTGATGGGGAGACGTATCCAGCACACGAGAATGCCCTCCCATGTCGCGAATCATTCCCGCTGGATAACCAAGCCAGACTGGATACCAGTAACTTTCGATCTCGCGTGTTGCAGGCCAGCGCGAACCTGCACCTCCATCAAATTTTTCAAAAGATGGGGGATTGAGTAGCAGTGTTTTGAGCAAGGCCATGACCCTCCCTGATTTAAAGTGAATCGGATTGAAAGCAATTTGGACGTTAGAAAATTAAAAGAAATAGCCTGTTATAGCTTTGAAGGGCTGATTTCCGGGTTAGGGGTCGATCGCCGTTGAGGACGCAGTTTAAGCACCTGCAGCGCGATCGCCGAAAGTCGAGGAAATAACCGGGGTTGTAACAGGCGATCGTCAAATTGGCTCATTCGGCGTTCATTCTCCTGCAAACACATGGAAAACACTTTCTCAGGAGTGAGGTTGTCAATAAAGCTGTTAGATGAGGCTGCAGTAAAACTGTCTCCTCCACTTCCTCCCTCACTTCCAAAGGATTTTGCCAGGTGCAACAGGGCACGGCTGTAATGCCAGGCAGCGTGAATTCCCCGTAACAGATCAAGTCTCCGCCCCTGCTGAATTTGTTGATAAGTAATCCAATTCACAAAAAACACAATATGCCGCGCTTCTTCATTCACAATGGCATCAAAGATGGTGAACAGGGCCTCTGGGAAGTAGCTGGATTGCCGTGCCAGCCCAAACAAACCGAAGGCGAAGAAGGAATCCAGGCATTCACCAAAGCCAAAGTCAATGAACTCCTGTTCAGGCTTGGCGGGAACTTTGGTAGGAGTCGGTTCTGGGATTTCGATGCCGTAATGGTTAATCAAAAATTCCAGTAACCGACCATGACGGCTTTCTTCCTGAGCTTGCAATGCGATCGCCTGCTTGATTAGCGGATCCTGCACTGTTTCAGCAAAGGCACTCACCATGACCCCAGCCTGTTGTTCCGTTTCCAGGGCCACCCGCCAAAACGGAATTCCCCGTAACCGGGCCAGCGCTCCGTCATCCAACTCAGGCCAGGGGATAGTTTCCGGCTCATAGGTCAAGTGACTATCCAAAAAAGATTGACAAAATAATTCCTTGTGAGCCTCGGTTCCCAATTTCATAATTCTCCTCCACCGATAAATAAATGATGTTGTAAGACGGGTTTAGGGTGTAGAGTGTGCTTCATCAACGGGGACTGAGCTTCACTCGCTCTGAAAGCCCAGGGGTGAGGGGTACCAGTTCTCCTGTGCGGGTGAGCCGGAACAGTTGACCGCGCCAGTGAAAGGTATTGCCCAAAAAACCATAGCTCCACAATGCGAAACTCAGGAAATCCCGCACTGGGGATAGCCAAAACCAGGATTTAGCCACCGGATCTTGCAGGCAACGAACGCCAACCATCCAGGCCATTGTCACTCGAACTCCCCAGGTCAAGCTCCAGAGCACCCAACTCAAGAACTCACCCCCTGTGATTAGTAACAACCCGGTGCTGGCCAGCGTCCCATAGCTAAAAATGAGGCCAACATATCCCCAAGACCGGGATACACGAATTCCAACGGCCCAACGAATTTGCCGCTGAAGGGCATTGAGCAGTGTATCTTGGGGCAGGATGTGATCCACGATGTACCGGGAAAGAATGACCTGATGACCTGCCTGAGCCGCTAAGTGGCCCAATTGAAAGTCATCTGCCAGGAAATTAGCGATCGCTTTAAACCCACCAATTTCTTCGAGAACGGAACGGCGAATCACGATCGTGGATCCCATTGCAAACTTTGCTCCCTCCAGGTGGTTGCTGACCAATACTCCTGGATGGAACCCTGTTGGAGTATGGAGGGATTCTAGTGTAGCCACCCAGCCTTGAGGAATAGAACGGTAGAGGCAGGTAATTACCCCAACTTGAGGATTTTTCAATGGTTGCACCACCTGCTGCAAATAATCTGGCCCTACTCGAACATCACTATCACTCGACTTTATCCATTTGTGAGGATAGGAAGGTTTATAGAAGAATAGGGTGAG
>JBBIQC010000464.1:0-4508 GCA_037442585.1 Oscillatoriales cyanobacterium bin_317 | reverse complement strand
GCCTTGTTGGCGATCGCAGCCGTGACTCCCCGCAAGTGGTTTTTCTCTCAAACTGAACCTTGTGAGTTCACTATTTATCTGACCAGTGACGGCTTCCATACCAATTTCATCGTTCCAGTTGAGACGGCAGCCTATCGCTGGCAAGACCACCTCAACCTGGAAGCCGTAGGCAAGACTCCTGCAGTCTCTTACCACTATCTTCAGTTTGGCTGGGGCGATCGTCGGTTTTATATGGAAACCCCTTCCTGGGATCAGGTCAATCCCACCGAGGCTCTGCGTGCCCTCTTCTATTGGCGCAACGATGCTGCCATTTTTGTCAAAGGTCACCCTCAAGTTCCCCATTACCCCAATGAGCAACTCAAATGTCTGCGGCTGGGAAAAACGGATTTTTTGGCTCTGATGAACTTTATTAACAGTACCTTTCAGGTGGGGGCAGATGGACACAAACAGCGTCTTGCCAGTGGTCAGGATGGGGACAGCAGTTTTTACGCGGCGATCGGCTCCTACTCCATCCTGAAAACCTGCAACTCCTGGACAGCAGATGGACTGCGAGTGGCAAATGTTAATACTCCGCTCTGGGGCGGACTGGCTACCCCCATCATGCAGCAACTCAGAAATGGGTGCGAATGCAGTCCCACTGAACGCATAAACGGTACTCAAGTGAGATGATGGAACAGGACTCATCCTCTCACCTTCTCCTCCTACCTTTCGCACCGATGGTTTGCCGAAGCGTCGCTACCGCTCTCCTACAATAAGATTCCCCAGAAAATTACTTCCAGGGTGCTGCCAGAACCGTCTATTCTACTGATTACCGAATCAACTACCAGAAATGCAGTTTTCTAAGATACTAATTGCTAACCGGGGAGAAATTGCTTTGCGGATTCTCCGCACCTGTGAGGAACTAGGGATTGCGACGGTCGCTGTTCACTCTACGATCGATCGTCACTCCTTGCATGTGCAGTTGGCAGATGAAGCCGTATGCATTGGCGACCCGGCCAGCAGCAAAAGCTATCTCAACATTCCCAATATTATTGCAGCGGCGTTGACCCGGAATGCGACCGCCATCCATCCTGGCTATGGCTTTCTGGCAGAAAATGCTCGCTTTGCTGAAATCTGTGCCGATCACCAGATTGTCTTCATTGGGCCATCTCCAGAGGCGATTCGGGCGATGGGAGACAAATCTACGGCTAAGAAAACAATGGAGGCTGTAGGCGTGCCAACGGTTCCCGGCAGTCGGGGGTTGCTCCTGGATGAAGCAGAAGCGCGGGCGGTGGCTCGTAAAATTGGCTACCCGGTTCTGATCAAAGCCACAGCCGGTGGGGGTGGTCGAGGAATGCGCCTGGTGAAGGACGATAGCGAACTTGGTCCCTTATTTGCGGCGGCTCAGGGAGAAGCAGAAGCTGCCTTTGGCAATCCTGGCGTGTATATGGAAAAATTTGTCCAAAAACCGCGTCACATTGAGTTTCAGGTGCTGGCCGATAGTTATGGGAATGTAATCCACCTGGGAGAACGGGAATGTTCCATCCAGCGTCGTCACCAAAAGTTGCTGGAAGAAGCCCCCAGTACGGCTCTTACCCCGGAATTACGCTATAAAATGGGACAGGCGGCGGTGCTGGCAGCCAAAGCGATTCACTACGAAGGAGCTGGTACGGTTGAGTTTTTGCTGGATCAATCGGGTGAGTTTTATTTCATGGAGATGAATACCCGAATCCAGGTGGAACATCCGGTGACAGAAATGATCACGGGACTGGATCTGATTGCCGAACAAATTCGGATCGCTCAAGGAGAACGGCTGAGTCTGTCACAGGGTGACGTGGTACTGCAGGGACACGCGATCGAATGTCGGATTAATGCGGAAGACCCAGATCAAAATTTTCGCCCCCATCCTGGCCGGATCAGCGGCTATCTGCCTGCCAGTGGGCCAGGAGTGCGGATGGATTCCCACGTCTATACTGACTATGAAATCCCGCCTTACTACGATTCACTAATTGGCAAACTGATTGTCTGGGGGCGCGATCGTCCCGCTGCCATTCGTCGGATGCGCCGTGCTTTACGGGAATGTGCCATCACGGGCTTACCAACAACAATTGGCTTCCACCAGCGCATCCTGGATACTCCAGAATTTCAGCAGGGAGACATCTACACTAACTTTGTAGAGCAGGTGATGATGGCTAAAAAGGAATGAACGTGTAGTGGACACCTACGCAACTACTCCCCTCACCCCAACCCTTCTCCCCAGGGAGAAAGGCTTTCGGACAGTCCCGGTTCTCTCTCCCATCGGCAGAGGGCAGGATTGATAGGTGCTTCAAAAAAGCCAACGATCGCTATCCCTGCTTAAAACCGATAGCCCATACCAGCCTGCAAACTGAGGCTACTGGCCGACGTATTGTAGTAGGGCTGAATTCCTAGCTTGGCATCTCCGTACAGCACAATATCTCTGGTAACGCTGGATTCTGCCCCCACTACCACTACTGCAGCACTCTTGTTGCCAATGGGAGTTGGTTGACCATTTTTCTCTACAAAGGAATAGCCTCCACCAATGTAAACATTGGTATTGACGGCAACGGGAATATCATAGGTCAGCATGGGCATGATGGCAGAATTGTTGGGGCCAACCAGAATTGCTGCCCGTGCGGAAATAGGGACATCTTCAAACGGAGCAATCCGGCCCTGGATGTTACCACCAAACAGTGCAGAAGTTCCCTGCTGCCCACCATTCGTTACCCCTGCAGCAATCCCAGCTCCTACGTAAGCTCCTCCAAACCCCATTGGGCGCGTTTCAACCACAACTACTCCCTCACCGGCCGGTGTCACACTTGCAGGAGGTAGCTCCCCATTCGGAGGCGGAGGACATACTCCTCTTTCTCGTAAATATGCCCGAACCTGGGGGTCACTCGCGGCGGTAGGCGAAAGACAGGGATCAGCAGCGCTAGCGGAACTAGCAGGCGCTTGATAAGACTCACTGGAACCCGGAAACGGAGTGCTGGACGTTTGGTAGGTAGGATCGCCGCTACTGGAAACTGGGGCAGGAGCTTGCATATAGGGATTCGTCTGGGCAGTAGCACGGCTTCCTGCGAGAAGTACAGTAGGGGCGATCGCCAGCAGGGAAATAGTCGCGATCGCGGATGGTTTATTTAGGGAGAATCGCATTTGGTTAGCCCTCAATCACTCTTCACTTACTGGGTGTACTTGTTGGTATTCCTAGAACTCATGGCGCAAGAATTGCCCAGAATGTTCCAAAAAAAATCAGAAGCAATAAAACTGTAATTCCCGTGTTTCGCTCTGCATAAATCAACAGGCTAAATTCATCATATTCGCACATTGAGAAACTGCGCCTTATTTTTTTGACTTACCAAGAAATCCAGGGCCATGATTGCCAGAAAATCATTACTTCCTAGGCCACTCGTTAGGGACTAAACCTGCCAAAATAGGAAGGGAAAAGAGGTCAGAGAAAGTCCGTCTATGCCCGACCCGAGATTATATGAAAGCGATACTTTCGTCGTGTTAGAGCCAGATCAAGCAGAGCAATTTCTGACCCGATCGGAACTTTTAGAAAAATTGGCAACTGTCTTAAGCCAGCAACAGAACGACTTGCCCCGCGATCTGCAACGGTTCTCCTCCCTGGCGGAACAGGCCGAGTATCTACTGGATACCTCCTGTGAACTGGATACGGGGCCAGGAACTTTTTTGCAGTGGTATGTGGTTCGGTTAGAGAAACCGTTCAACTCCTAATTCCTGGCACCTCGCCGTTGCACTTGCAACTTCAATACAGGAGTGGGATCCTCGGCGACCCAACCCAGATTCGATCGCGATCGCACTTCAAAATGCAAATGGGGATTTTTAGAGGAAGGCCGACCGGATGTACCCACTGTACCGATCGTCTGGCCTCGCTTCACCGTCTGGCCTACCTTCACGCGAATGCTGCCTAATTGCGCGTAACGAGTTTGTAATCCTTCCAGGTGATTAATTACAACCAGATTGCCATATACTCCCTGCTGACCTGCAAAGGCGATCGTGCCATCACCCACAGCCAGGACGGGCGTGCCAAGGGGAGCGGCCAGATCAATACCGCTGTGGAATGCTACCTGGCTGGTATTGCCCTGTACCCCATAGCCATAGCGCTGCAAAATGGATGATTCCGAAAGCGGCGTGGGAAATGGTGAGCCAGACAGGATCTGTCCCGTTGGTGGGCCAGAGGGTGAATTAGAGGTTCCCACAGGCGACCAATTGACACCTGGAATGAACACGGTTCTGGGAGCAGGCTGACAACCATTGACTTCAAACAACACATCAGGTCGCACGCCGTAGGCTTTAGCCACATCCCGTAAGGTTTGCCCAGGCTTTACATCCACTCGAATGCCGTTAAATGGGGGCACTAAAATTTCTGTCCCCACGGCAACTTTGCCACTCCGTAAAGCTGGATTGAAGCCCATTAGGGTAGTCGGTAGTAAGTTGTAGCGACGGGCGATCGAGTCCAGAGTTTCACCGCTGGCAACCCGATGGCGAGT
>JBBIQC010000463.1:0-4546 GCA_037442585.1 Oscillatoriales cyanobacterium bin_317 | reverse complement strand
CCGGGAGGATTCCTGGGGATGGGGCAAGTTTGCACAACCCGCAACGGCTATCGCTAAGGAGGATTTGACCATGAGCAACCAGACTGAAACACCTGAATCAAAGCTGTTAGGACTGCTTCTCAAGGAAATGAAGCTATCCAGCAAGGCACCTGAAGTCAGAACCGCGCACTGGGTAGAGAAACATTTTGGCATCCCCTCCCGACCAGAGGACGTTCTATGGCGCATGGTCTGGTTGGCCGCAATTCCCGCGATCGCAACCATTCTCTATATGCACATTTCCTCATGGCTCTGGTCAATCGGTCAGGTAACGCTACTGACGGTTTCCACACTGGCGATCGCCTTTATTATCCTGGGATTTGCCTATGCTGCGATCGCGGGTGCTGACCACAGAACTAAGTCATTAGTGGGTGTTCAACTATTTTTCGCTTGGTTCATCGTTCTATGCACGATGGTATGGCAAGGAGCCGCGCCCTATGTCCAACAGTGATTTGAAGCCTCATCAATTGATTGAAGTTTACCAAAATGCTAACCATTCCCGCGCCAACTCGCTGATCTACTCGATTGCGTCTGTTGCAGGCTTGGTCATTGGAACGACCATCTTTGTTTCACCCAATATCCCTAACCGAGAATTACTGACGGTTGGCACCTGGGGAGCCAGCGTTTATCTCGCAGACCGGGCACGTAAATCTGGGGAGCTTGCCAGTAAGTACAACTACCGCAGGGTAGCGCTGGAGCAGTTTTCAGAGCAAACCGTTATCAATCAACTGGCTAAGGCCGTCGCCCCCGGTCTACCCGCGATCGAACTACCAGACGCTCAAATGTTGGCAAGCACGGGTAATCCTGAAGCGGATGCAGTGCTCCAATGCCTTGCTGATTATGATGCGGAAAGCAGGTTTGAAAAGGCAATCAAAGGGCCATCCTTCACACGCTTGTTCCTCCGTCCTGCTAAAGGCCAGAAGGTATCAGGAATCACGAACCTGGGTTCAGAGTTGCAATTGGCATTAGGACTGCAAAACCCGCCGCTGATTAGTGTTAAGCCGTCAGGACTTGCGATCGACATCCCTACCGCCCAACGCTCAATTCTCAAGTTCTCTCAATTCATTGGGTTTGAGGAGCGATCGCCGCTTGAACCTTTGATGCTGTCCGTAGGCGTGGATTTGGATGGACGGCTCATTGAACTCGACTTATCCGATCCAAACTCTTGCCATTGCCTTGGGGGTGGAACAACCGGAAGCGGTAAGAGCGAATTCCTTAGAACTGCCATCCTTAGCTTGATTGGGAGGTATCCTCCTGACTCTGTGATGCTGGCGATCTCTGATCCCAAGCGCGTCACCTTTAACGAATTTGAGAATTCAGCCTGGATGCTGGCTCCTATTGCCAAGTCTCCAGACGAAATCAGCACCCTGGTGCAAACTCTCACTGGAGAGATGGATCGGCGGTATGAGCTATTGGAAGCGGAAGGGGTATCCGATATTGCCAGCTACAACCGCCAGTCTGCCCAAACGATACCCCGCATTGTGTTGCTGTTTGACGAGTACGGGGAAGCCCTCGACCAGGCAGACGACGACCAGCGCAAGGCAATCGAGAAAGGTATTCGGAGACTGGCACAGAAGGCCCGTGCCGCTGGCATTCACCTATTGCTGTTTACCCAACGACCAGACGCGAAAAAACTTGATCCTCAACTGCGATCGAACCTGCCAGCGTCGATCGGTCTGAAGGTGCAAAGGTTGGAGGAAAGCACAATCATCATGGGCAGTCCCAATGCTGGAGCCGAGAACCTGCTGGGTAAAGGCGATTTACTACTACGCGCTGGCAATGAAATCGTTCGGCTTCAGGCTCCCCTGATTGACTCACCCATTTTAGTGAGGAAGGCGATCTCCCGGTATCAATCACCCGAGATCGCCCCTACCCAGTCTCCAAGCTTGCAAGAATTCAGCCAGGAAATTCAGGTTAAAGATCCTCGAAAGGAGTTGGAAAAAATGTTCAAAGCCCCTGCTGCCGACCACCAATTAGAACTCGACGTTCCTAAGCCCAAATTGTCTTTTGAGGTTGAAGACGTGCTGGAGGAATTGCGGCCCATTGTCAGATTGTCGATGAAGCAGGGAGGATGGATAAAAGCGATCGATTGTAAGCGCAAACTAAACGCCTTCAAGTCGGTTTCCACTGAAACCATCCGAGAGTATTTCCTAATACTTGAAGGTCAGGGGTATGGTGCTGTCAGGGGTGAGGGTGAACAGTGCCAATACAGCGCTTTCGAGGGGTGAATCACCACAGGGGTGTGGTGGGGTGTGGTGCCTGATTTTATTGATGTGTGGTGCACCACACCCTTTCTGCCACCACAGGGGTGACACCACTACCACCACACCCACCACCACAGGGGGCACCACACCCCCTCTAAACTCAAATCCCCACTCTACAAAGGGTGGGGATTACTATTAGGAAATATTAGACAAGGTTCGGAGCCAACCTGGATAGGGATAGCAAATTCAATATCGAAAGGGTAGCAAAGCTGTTCTCCCATTTCCGAGATCTGTCTATCTAAGCTATCAACAATATTTTGTACCGCTTCGCCTAACGAAAAAATTTTCATGGGTCGCACTCCTCATCTAATTCAACTAGTTCTGATAATTTGCATGGGCCAAAGCGATCTCTGCTGAGTTCAGAGATAGCAGCACGATACCGCTCAATCTCCTCACTACCCAACTCTGGCAGCAAATCCCTGGACTTGATCCGCGAAATCGTTGTCGCGTGCACACCCAGAGCGTTTGCTAAGTCCTTGTTAGATACTTTCCTGCGAGCCATAGTCTCTCGCAACTTCCAGGCAATCTTACCCATTGATAGCGGGTTACTCAATACAACGCTCATATTCTCCTCTTTTTTACTTTGTATGCATACATGATAGCGACAAGCACTATATATACAACACAGGACGCCATCAGAAAATATTATCAGATAGTGATGTGTTGATAGCTATGTTTAATGCGTTAAATAGTGTATTCATAGCATTCAATGCTATATTAGATTTATGGGAAGTCGAGGAAACGGGTAGAGCACAAGGCCGCAAGGCTGGGTAAAGCCCCGGAAGATAGATTCCCTCAATCAGATTGATTTTCAGTTTCAAGTAAACCCAGTTAATCAAAGGAGAAGCCAACTATGTCTACCAAAACTCAATTCTACGCAGTTGAGAAAGATGGCCAGTACGTCAATTCGAGCGGTGGAACCGCTTCCACTCCGGATTTAGCAATGACAACCAGCGACAAGGGGTACGCCAATGAAGTTGCAGATCGCACAGGCGGCAAGGTCACGAAAGTCTGAACTGCATTATTCCCTCAACAAGACAAAGGAGTTCGATTGTGGCTAAGAGTTTTTCCAAAATCCTGCAAGACCGTGGTTGCAAGCCGGAAGTGGCTGATAAAGCTGCCAAGGTAATTCAGCGCGAGGTGAACGGATCTCTCAGTCCCCGCACACCGGACGAACAGGCAGCAGTCACGGCAGCCTGGAATCAGATGGGAAGCGCGATCGCAAGTTACGGAAACTAGCAAACCAAAGGGCACCCGCTCAACCGCCAAGAAGACCAGGTGCCCTACTCACGTAATGGAGTTAATCAAATGATAGTCGAACATTCAATTCTTATTGATCCGGTTCTGTACCGTGCTGGGTTCAAGGATGGGACACGCTCTAGAATGCGTGGTTCTCTCTGTTCCAATCAGAGCTACCTGGCAGGATTCAACGCCGGGATTGTGCTCTACCGCTCTGAGATCCCAGCAGTGACCGAGGGGTACTTAGAGCGCGGCCACGGGGATGAACTTCTGAACCCGCTATAGCGAGGTGGGAACCGTGGTTTACCTAATCCACCTCAGTTCCCCTCTACAGCGCAAATCAGGAGGCGCATCTCACTACATTGGCTTCAGTCCCGATGCTCATACTCTTGGGCACCGAGTACGGCAACACTGCCAGGGAAAAGGAGCCAGATTTACCCAAGTCGCTGTAGAGCGAGGAATTCAGCTTAATTTTGTTCGTCTATGGGCAGAGGGCGATCTCCAGTTTGAACGGCAACTCAAACGCCAGAAAAACGCCCGTCGCTACTGTCCAGTCTGTAACCAAAAGTAAATCAGATATGAGCGATCGCACCGGGTATGACAGCGATCGCTCTTTCCCCCTCACCTCACGGGGATACACACTACAGAATTTTGGAGATTTGCAATGACCGTTATTCAACAGCAAGTGGAAGGAGCGATCGTTAACTGTTTGGCTGCATCTGAGCCATGCACTTTAGAGGAACTTCTAGAGGAAGTAAGGGTTCAGTGTGAAGTCAGGCAACAGATTTTGTTACCCACGGTCATCACCGCGATCGCCTCATTGATGGAAGCTGGGACGATTTGCGAGTATGACCAGCCGCCACTAGATGACCCGCTGGAGTATGCGTGGTTACTGAGCGAAGAACGATTCAGTTAATCCCAGCAGGCCAGGGGAGAGCCGCAAATCTCCCTATCCCGTCACCTCACCCACTTCAAGAGGTGCAGTATACAAGTATTTTGGAGAATTA
>JBBIQC010000462.1:1677-4550 GCA_037442585.1 Oscillatoriales cyanobacterium bin_317 | reverse complement strand
CTGTTTAGTCAAGGGCTTGTCAGCATTATTAAAGTGACGATTTTCAGGAACTCCAACCCTCAGATGGCTTTGCCCTGGGGGTTTCTTTCTTTAGAAGCACACGAAAGTCTCCGGCTTCCGGAAAAAAGAGCCGGAACAGTAGGAGAATAACGGGGGGAGAAATCAGGGGGATCGCTTTCTCTTGCCATTGCTATTTTTCTATCAGAATTTAACGGCAGATTGTAATTGTTCTATACCTCTCATTACTTGATTAAATCCTGTGAACTTTTACTAAAGTGTATACTTAAGGACGCAAGTGCCCTGGGAATAACATGGATCAAGGAATTGATTTACAGCAAACATTTATTCAGTCCCTGACCGAATTGGGATTACCCGCAGGTGCAGCGAAGGCCATCTGGATGCCGTTGCCCATGCTTCTGATGATTATTGGCGCAACGGTTGGAGTTCTGGTCACGGTCTGGCTGGAACGGAAGATCTCAGCCGCTGCACAACAACGAATCGGTCCAGAATACATTGGGCCTTTGGGTGTTTTAGCCCCTGTTGCCGATGGGTTAAAGCTCATCTTTAAGGAAGATACGGTGCCTGCTAAGGCTGACCCCCTGTTATTCACCCTGGGGCCAGTGATAGTGGTGATTCCGGTCTTTCTGTCTTACCTGATTGTTCCGTTCGGGCAGAATCTGGTGGTGACTGATGTTGGCATGGGTGTGTTCCTGTGGATTGCCCTATCCAGCGTGGTTCCCATTGGGTTGCTGATGTCCGGTTATGCTTCTAACAACAAATACTCTCTACTCGGTGGCTTGCGGGCTGCTGCTCAGTCCATCAGCTATGAAATTCCGCTGGCTCTGGCGGTGCTGGCCGTAGCGATGATGTCTAACTCTCTAAGCACGATCGAGATTGTGGATCAGCAATCCGGCTATGGCATTTTGGGCTGGAATGTCTGGCGGCAACCTGTCGGCTTTGTCATCTTCTGGATTGCCGCCCTGGCTGAGTGTGAGCGAATTCCCTTCGACTTGCCAGAGGCAGAAGAAGAACTGGTGGCAGGCTATCAAACCGAATACTCCGGGATGAAGTTCGCGCTCTTCTACTTGGGGTCTTACGTCAATCTGGTGCTGTCGGCGCTGTTAGTTGCGGTGCTTTACCTGGGCGGTTGGGAATCGCCGTTGCCGATTTCCCTGCTGGCTAACTGGTTAGGAGTCAGCGAAACCAGTTCCTGGCTGGAAATTATTGATGCGTCCCTGGGGATTACGATGACGCTTCTGAAGGCTTACTTTCTGATCTTCCTGGCTGTGTTGATGCGCTGGACAGTTCCCCGCGTGCGGATTGACCAATTGTTAGACTTAGGCTGGAAGTTCCTTTTACCCATTTCTCTGGTTAACCTATTGCTGACAGCCGCTCTGAAGATTTCTTTTCCGTTCGCGTTTGGTGGCTAACTCTTCACTCTGAACTCTCAACCCCACAAAAGGCTTATGCTGAAATTTCTCAAGCAGGTTGGTGATTATGCCAAGGAGACGGTGCAGGCGGCCAAGTATATCGGTCAGGGACTGTCCGTTACCTTCGACCACATGCAACGTCGCCCTGTAACCGTGCAATATCCTTACGAAAAACTGATTCCCTCCGAGCGGTTCCGAGGACGGATTCACTTCGAGTTTGACAAATGCATTTCCTGTGAAGTGTGCGTCCGGGTCTGCCCGATCAATTTGCCTGTCGTGGACTGGGAATTTAATACTGCAACCAAGAAAAAACAACTCAAGCACTACAGCATTGATTTTGGAGTCTGTATCTTCTGCGGCAACTGCGTGGAGTTCTGCCCCACCAATTGTCTGTCGATGACGGAAGAATACGAACTGTCTACCTACGATCGCCACGAGTTGAACTTTGATAACGTAGCGCTGGGCCGTCTTCCTTACAAAGTCACCAATGATCCCATGGTGACTCCCCTCCGAGAACTGGCTTACCTACCCAAAGGCGTGCTCGATCCCCACGATCTCCCTGCTGACGCTCAGCGTACCGGGTTACGTCCAGAGGAAATTTTGGAGCAAGAAGCCAAGAATTAGTTGGAGTGAAGAGTGAAGAGTGAAGAGTGAAGAGTGAAGAATTTAAGAAAGAGCAGATCTTCATTCTTTACTTTTAACTCTTCACTCATGCCTGTTGAAACTATGGAGACTTAGGAACTGTGAACTTAGCGGAAGGGGTTCAAATCGTATCATTTGCTTTGCTGTCTCTCAGCATGCTAGGGGCGGCATTAGGTGTTGTTTTATTAAATAATGTCGTTTACTCGGCCTTTCTTCTAGGCGGAACCTTTGTCAGTATTGCCGGACTGTATTTGTTGCTGAATGCTGATTTTGTTGCCACAGCTCAGGTGCTGATCTATGTCGGTGCGGTGAACGTGCTGATCCTATTTGCGATCATGCTGGTGAATAAGCGGCAGGATTTTGTCCCCTTACCGAATTCCTGGATCCGTAAGGCGGCGACGGCGATCGTCTGTACCGGGCTGTTTGCCCTGTTAACCACCATGGTTTTGAGCACTCCCTGGGGTATTTCAACGGTGGCAGCAGCGGGAGATGCCTCGATCGTGGTGATCGGTAAACATTTCTTCAGCGATTTCCTGTTGCCGTTTGAAATTGCGTCAGTCCTGTTACTAATGGCCTTGGTTGGTGCTGTGATTCTGGCGCGTCGGGAATTTATTCCCGAGGAACTTGCTGCTGAGGCAGAACAGCCGTTGTTGACCCTGCCAGAGCGTCCTCGTGAACTGGTTTCCAGTGGGTCAGGAGATACTTTTACTAGCTAGAGCTAGTGATTTCATCACCATTTAGCCGTTACCTGCAGTTAAAACTCATGCAACTTCAGTATTTTCTCATCCTGGCAGCCGCCCT
>JBBIQC010000462.1:0-1667 GCA_037442585.1 Oscillatoriales cyanobacterium bin_317 | reverse complement strand
GCGTTTATGGGCTGATTAACAGCCGCAATGCCGTGCGAGTTTTGATGTCTGTGGAATTGATGTTGAATGCCGTGAACTTGAACCTGATGGCGTTCTCGAACTACTTAGACCCCAAAGACATCAAAGGTCAGGTGTTCACCGTATTTGTAATTGCGATCGCAGCCGCAGAAGCCGCCGTTGGGTTGGCGATCGTTCTGGCAATTTACCGGAATCGGGACACTGTGGATATGGAGCAATTCAATTTGCTCAAGTGGTAGGTAGGGCGAGGTCGTCCTTTGTCCTTTGTCATCTGCCATTCACAGATGAGAGATGGCGAATGACTTTTTTAGGCGTGGATAGTTGTTAGTTGATAGGCTACTAACAACTATCCATTCATCATCCTTAGAGTGTGCAACTGAAGCAAGTCATTATTGCCCACAAGGCAGACGATCCCATCAGCAAGCGTTGGGCCGAGCAATGCGCTCAACAGTTAGAGAAACGTGGCTGCCGAGTCCTGATGGGACCAACGGGAGTAAAAGATAACCCCTACCCGGTGTTCCTGGCCTCTGTCAGTCAGCCGATCGATCTGGCGGTTGTGCTGGGTGGAGATGGAGCCGCGCTGACTGCTGCCCGTCACTTATCCGAGGCTCACATTCCCATCCTGGCGGTAAATGCAGGCGGACATTTGGGCTTTCTCACGGAACCACTGGAAACCTTCACGAATTCCGAACAGGTCTGGGATCGCTTACTGGAAGACCGATATGCCGTACAACGACGCATGATGCTGCAAGCGGCGCTGTTTGAAGGGAATCGCACCAACCTGGAACCCATGAGCGATCGCTACCTGGCACTGAACGAAATGTGTGTCAAACCTGGCTCGGCCGATCGTATGCTGACTTCTATCCTGGAAATGGAAATTGATGGTGAAGTAGTCGATCAATATCAGGGCGACGGGTTATTAGTCGCAACGCCCACAGGTTCTACCTGCTATACCGTCGCTGCAAACGGGCCAATCATCCATCCCGGCATGGATGCGATCGCCATTACCCCCATTTGCCCCTTGAGTCTTTCCAGTCGCCCAATTGTAATTCCCTCCGGTTCTGTCGTTAGCATCTGGCCACTGGCAGATCGGGAACTGACCACCAAACTGTGGATGGATGGGGTACTGGCAACGGCTATCTGGCCAGGACAGCGGGTGGATATCCGCATGGCCGAGTGTCAGGCCCAGTTCATTATTCTGCGGGAAAACTATTCCTACTACCAAACCTTACAAGAAAAACTCCAATGGGCCGGAGCACGGATCCGTTACAACAACAATCACCGGAATTGAGTTGAAGCGGTATATTTCAGAACATCACAATGAGCGTGAGGCGTTTCAAGCAGCGATGGCAGTTCGGATGAGTCGCCGGAATCCTGCGAAGCGCCAGCCTTATCCCTTTGAACTCGCAAATCCTGAAGCTGAAGTCGAAGCTATTTTGAGAGCAAAGCTTAATCAAGTTGAGTAAGCAGTGGCTAAGACTAATTGGAATAGTAAGGCGGCTGCCAACCAGAGGAGAAAACATATACGGGTGAGAGTGAGGGCTTTGTGAATGTGGGTGGGAGCGATCGCCTCCCTCGCGTCTCCCAACAGTGGTTTCGGTTTGGCCACTCCCCGATAGTAATTGAGTCCCCCCACCTGCACCCCCAGA
>JBBIQC010000461.1:2986-4556 GCA_037442585.1 Oscillatoriales cyanobacterium bin_317 | reverse complement strand
AGTTTTAAACCAAGTCCAGCTAGGGAACGGTCGTTTTCCGCTCAGAGAAACTCCGGTTCTGGGCTTGGACAAGGTTTAATATCAATGGAACTCTGGCATATTAGACTCAATCATCATCAGTAGGACGGGCAGAGCTTGGCGTGCCCATTCAAATCAGCCAGAATGACAGGATGGACACGGCGTTTCCCTCTGCCCATCCTACGTTTTTTCCAATTTGCAAGAAGTCTAATCTTTTATAGTACACTTATACTATATTGGGTGGTTGCAGCAGGTGGTTAGGGCTGTGCGCGCAAATAAAATCCCTGCGATGCGTTACGGCTAACGCCTAACACATCCTACCAGTGGGACATGATTGGATTGCAACTCTCCTACGATCGCCTGTTGTTAGATCGCCCGTCTGTTAGAGTAGGTGGTACGCTCGATGGAAGAATATCAACCCCGCATTCCCCCCTCCCAGCACTCCCCAATTTCACGAAATCGGGCGCGGCAGTCCCATTCCCCCTATGAAGAGGACGATCTGGATGATGCTCCTTTAGAAGCAGATCCCAAAGTGTTACCCTTACCCAGTCAGCCTCGATCGCAGGAAAGTCTGGCTGAGGATGTCATTTTGCGATCGGGGAAGCGGAAGTCTTCCAGTGCCTCTCAACGTAAAACTAAATCTACAGCAAGCAAGGCAAAAGCCAGTAAACCTATGCGATCGACAACATCGGGCAACCCCCAACTGTTTGTCGATGAACTTCAGAAGCTAGAAGCTCAGGCCGATCGCATTAACCGCATTTTGGCAGAGCGGGCTAAGAAAAAAGAGCAGGAACAGTCTCAATCTATCCAGTCTCAGTCCATCTCTGACAGGTCTGCTCTATCCAGTCAGGCCATGTTCTCGCCACAACAGCCTCAGGGAACCTCTATCCCACCCAAAATTGAGTGGCCATCTCCTAAGTTTCCGGAGCAGGAAGAGAGGGGTACCCCTGTTTCTCAATCCTGGAATCCGCAGTTTTATGAAGAGAGAATGGATCTCAGACAGCAGCAACAAGCAAAACAGGATGCCTGGCAGGCAGCGCAAGAATTGCGTTATCTCCATCAGCCTGGACACCCTCCCTATGGAGGGGAAAGATTTCCTGGCTTGGAGGAGCAAGAGCAGCTACCATTCCAGCAGAAATCAACGATCGCTGGGTCTGCTGCACGATCATCGGGTTTTTCGCTGCGTCATTTGGGATGGGAACGATTCTTAGAAATTCCGCGCAGACCCATGCAGCGACTCAGTGACGGGGTGTTGTGGATCGTCACGGGAGCGATCATCCGCCTTATTGCTCGCTCGATTTTGGTGGTGTTTCCGTCCTGGATCCCGGTGGTAACCCTGCTCATGCTAACTCCGGCCATGTTAGCGGTATTTCTGGTGTTCTGTGTTCCCAGAATGGGTTGGGTACCTTTCTATCGCTTGTTTCTAATTACTCTGGGCCTACTGATTGGCGGCAAGTTTTAGTGCTTGATCCACACCAAACCGATCGGTGAATTCAAACACCCACTCTTCCCATTCGGGGATTTTCCTGGCTATTAATCGTCTCGCCCCATT
>JBBIQC010000461.1:0-2925 GCA_037442585.1 Oscillatoriales cyanobacterium bin_317 | reverse complement strand
GGGCCACCATAGGGATCTCCATAAGGAGGACCAGCATTGTAGCGGGGGCCAACATCCGGGTAGGGATAACCTCCATATCCACCTCCATAAGGGGGGGGATAGCCTCGATAAGAACCTCGGTAGGGAGAAGGAGAATCAGCATAAAATCCCTGTCCTGGCCCTTGCAGCGGTTGATTAGCTCGATTCTGTTGAATGAATCCTTTAGCAACAGTGGCACTGGTGGCAAAACTGATGCGATCGGGATCTTCTGCACCGGAACTGGAACGGGCTACCCCTTTATTGATTCCAATCATCTCACCCCTGGCATTCAACAAGGGGCCACCAGAGTTCCCAGGCTTTAAGGTGACATCTGATTGCAAGTCGCCATTGGGCAGAATTCTCACCAGTTTTCCCTGGGTCACCACGCCAGCCTGACCAAAGGGACTGCCAATCGCACAAACACGCTGCCCCAGATCAGTAACTCCAGAGGCGGCCAGGGGAACCACGGGCAGCTTTCCTGGACTTTGTAACCGAATCAAGGCCAGGTCGTTGGAGCGATCGCCCGCAATCACTTGACCAGTATATTGTTGACCACCATTTGTCTGGACAGACAGAGTAGAGCCTCGCACTCCCTGCACCACATGGTAGTTGGTGATCACTAACCCATCCTGGCTGACAATGCTACCAGAACCAATTTCTCTTCCTGCACGAATGGTTACGACTGCAGGTTTAGCTGATTGGCAGTTGCTTCCACTGGTATTGGTAGGCTTTTTAGCTATCTCAAAAGGTTGAGATGGAGCATTAGGCTCTTGCTGAACAGGATTTGAAGGATTCCCTTCTTGGAAGGGAGTATCGGGAAACGGCAATCGCTCTGCGGTTTCCTGGTGTTCCGGTGGGGAAGGTTGAAATAGACCCTGATCATTGCCCTGAGAGCCATTAGGCGCGAAAACCAGCGTGACAATGCGAGTTGCCGCCAGTAGAGCGATAACCAGTATCAGTCGTTGCAGACCCATATTGTTAAGTGAGGAAGAATCATAATCATTCTACTCACTGCATGAAAACTTGTCCGGAATTATTGATTAAACTATTTACCCGTTGAGTAAATGCTCCTAAATAGGATCCAACTCCTGATAATTCTCTGCTCTCTGGAAAAACCATCGCCTAGAGCACGTGGGCAGAGGTAAGCCGTGGCTTTGATGAAAGTCTTTTAACACTTTGCGAGTCAGGCGACCGGATACCTGCCGCACGATTTGATGCAACAGGCGATCGCCCGTTTTTTGAATCAAGGGCTTGGGCAGAGCATGAATAAACCGGGGAAATTGAATATCCACCGTTAAATCTAGCAACCACTTAACCTGAGTGAAACCAGGCGCTAGAGAGGAAGCCATTGAGGACTCCTGGGAATGCTCTTGCGGCAAGTCAACCAGTTCCATAGAAGCCCGAAAATCAACGCTGTAACCCGCTGTCTCCTCATTGGGTAGGGGAACGGTTTCAATCCGGTATACTCCCGCCTCTTGCGGCAGCAAATCCAGACCAATTTTAGGTTCTACTTCGTACCCAAAGGAGCCAAATTTACCAATCGCCAGAGCATAACTATTTTTGCCAATCGGCTCTACCGTCATTGGTTGAGCGCACCGTCGGAACCATTCGTGATGGCGATCGAAATAGGCCACAACCGTATGCACATCAGCCTGCAGTTCCATGCTGTCGGTAAACTGGCTGTAAAAACGAGTGGGTTCATTCACAGGCAGTGCCGCGTCCTCTTTGACAGAATAGTCTGGCCCCGATACCACAGATGAGGTGTGGATCAAGGCCTTGGTTACTTCAACGGATGAGTGCTCAGTGGGTTGGTATGACTGCATGGATTAAAGAGATTTCCAAAACTTTAGTACCGGTCAATTGCTCTTAAAGTTCCCCAGAGAAATCGGTTAGATACGTTTTTATTCCAATACTTTAAAGTGTGATTTGCTCCTGGGAGATATGCAGGATGAAGATTGTTCATAGAGATTCTTGAACAATGCATTACCTCAAAGAGGCTATCTGAGCAGACAGGCTTCCCTCCAAAGTGACGATCGCTGTAATAATTAGTAACATATCACTCCTGAGGGTGGCATCCCTGATTGCCGTATGTGAGGATTTGTTTATGAAAGCCTTTGTCGCCGGAGCAACTGGAGAAACAGGTCGTCGGATTGTCCAGGAATTGGTAAATCGGAAGATTCCAGTTCGGGCAATGGTTCGCAACCTGGATACCGCTCGTTCCATACTGCCCAGTGAAGCGGAACTGGTCATCGGGGATGTGCTCGATCCAACCAGTTTGCCAGCCGCAATTGGGGACTCCACAGTTGTGCTGTGTGCCACGGGAGCCAGACCCAGCTTTGATCCCACTGGGCCATACAAGGTGGATTATGAAGGCACAAAAAATCTGGTCAATGCTGCTAAGAGCAAGGGAATTGAACAGTTTGTCCTGGTGTCTTCCCTGTGTGTCTCCCAATTTTTCCATCCCCTGAATCTGTTCTTTCTAATTCTGGTCTGGAAGAAGCAAGCAGAAGAGTATTTGCAAAACAGTGGCCTGACTTACACGATCGTCCGTCCGGGAGGCTTGAAAAACGAAGATGCAGCGATCCCCGTGGTCATGTCCAGGGCCGACACCCTGTTCGAGGGGAGTATTCCCCGATCGCTGGTTGCCAAAACCTGTGTGGAAGCCCTCTTTCTGCCCAGTGCCCGCAACAAAGTTGTCGAAATTGTTGCCAACGCCGATCAACCGGAAAAGAGCTTCGACGAATTATTTACTAGCGTTACCTGAAACTTTTGTAAGTTTGACGGGTTGTCGTTTGACAGGGGAAAGGGCTTATCCCTAAGATTTGAGGCTGTTCTCGACCCCGATTCCTGATTCCCAATCCCTGATTCCCGATCCCCATGAACAAAATTCTGATTTCAACTTGCTTA
>JBBIQC010000460.1:1970-4567 GCA_037442585.1 Oscillatoriales cyanobacterium bin_317 | reverse complement strand
CAACACCAGATGTGGGCAGCCCAGTTCCTCAAAAATGGCCCCCGCCGATGGATCTCCAGTGCCGGACTGGGAACGATGGGTTATGGGATGCCTGCCGCCATGGGTGCTAAGGTGGCTATTCCTAATGAAGACGTGATTTGTATCAGCGGGGATGCCAGCTTCCAGATGAACCTTCAGGAGTTGGGTACGCTGGCTCACTACGGCATCAAGGTCAAAGTCGTGATTATCAACAATGGCTGGCAGGGGATGGTACGCCAGTGGCAGGAAGCGTTTTATGGAGAACGCTATTCGGCTTCTAACATGGCTCCCAGTATGCCAGACTTTGTGAAGCTCTGTGAGGCGTATGGTCTGAAGGGAATCGTGGTGCGTTCCCGTGACGAGTTGAAAGACGCGATCGCGGAAATGCTGGCTCACGATGGCCCGGTAGTGCTGGATGCCCACGTCAAGCGCGATGAAAACTGCTACCCAATGGTGCCTTCTGGTAAGAACAACTCACAAATGGTCGGCCTCCCAGAACACAAACGGTTAGAAAAGGTAGCCGAACTCATTTATTGCAGTAGCTGCGGTGCGAAGAATATTTCCACCAACCGCTTCTGCCCAGAGTGCGGCACCAAGTTGTAAACAGCAACCTGGGATACCTTGAGAAGCCGGGTTTTTCCGAGAAACCCGGCTTCTGCTATGACAGCTTTTTCCCTGCGCTAGGATTTAAAGGCTGTCTAGCGTAGGTTAATGAAATGAATAATCAGCATCTATCGTTGAACTCCAGTAGAGCCTGGATCTCGGCTGCGGCGATCGGGATCAGTGGTATGTTCATGGCCCTGCCCGCGATCGCCGAATCCCAACCTACTCAGAATCCTGCTTCCCCAACTTTGGAAGGACGTTGGCGGTTGGTCGATATGGGGGAACCTTCACCTCCATCAGGAGAACGTCCCTTACCCCCCGTTTCTTCAGGCGCTACTCCAGTAACGGCGGAATTTTCTGGGGGGCGCTTATCTGGCTCCGGAGGCTGCAACCGATACATCACGAGCTATCAAACTACTGGAACGCAATTGGCCGTGGGAGGAACTTTTGCTTCTACTCGCATGGCCTGCCCAGAGCCGATTATGCAACAGGAATCCCGCTATTTGACGGCCTTGCAAGGAGCACAACGCTACACTATCGATCAGCAGGAACTACAAATCACCTACAAAACGGCTGAAGAAACAGGAGTTCTGCGGTTTATTGCCGACCCTTCCCCCGAACCCTCATCTTTTATTATTCATTGGTAGGTTGCTGAAAGTTGATCTACCAGGGTAGACGGCTCCCGTCCCAGGAGAAAAACTGACCGCTATCCTCCGGTGGCAACGTTGCAATCACATTCAGCAGTTGAGCAACTGTCTTTTCCACTGAAAATAATTTCTCAGGCGGCACATTCCGCTGAAACGGCCTGGATAATTCTGTATCCGTTGTGCCGGGATGCAACATGATGACCAGCGTTTTTGGACTCTTACGGCTATACTCGATCGCCGTTGTTCGCATCAACATATTCAAAGCCGCTTTCGAGGCTCGATATCCATACCAGCCGCCTAATTGATTATCACCAATACTGCCAACCTTCGCGGAAATGCTGGCAAACACACTGCGATCGCCATGCTTGATCAGGGGCAGCACCTGTTTGGCCAGTAATACTGCACCAATACTATTGACCTGAAAATAACGGATTAAGTGCTCAGCCTGGATCTGCTGCAAACTCTTTTCCGGTTGAATGCCATTCTCATGCAGAAACCCAACGCAATACAGCACGAAATGGAGTCGGCTCACCTGCCTTTGAATCTGGGCCATTCCCTCAGCAATTTGCGCTTCATCCGTAATATCCATTTGAATTAAGGTCAGGAGATCGGGATAGACGGCTGCGATCGCCGCCAGTTCTGCCGATACCTCAGTTCGATAGGTGACATAAAGGTGAACGACTGAAACCTGAAACTGGTCAGTGAAATCAGGCTGCAATAAACGCTGAACAAATCCCAGCCCAATACCGCGATTTCCCCCAACAATCAGCCCATTAATTGATTCAAGTCCTGCAAATACTGACATGGGATTTTAGATTTTAGATTTTAGATTTTGGATTTTGGATTGCCATTCCATTTCCTCCTGATCCATCATCTCATCCAGGGGATCGGAAACCTGCTTGCCAGGAGCCAGGACTCCTGCACCTTATTTCTCTGCCGCTGCATTGAAAAGAATAGTGGGATTCATCCCGAACTGTGCCAGCACCCACAAGGCCAATACGATAGTTCCGGCCAGCAACAAGACGGCTTTAAGAATTTGCTTCAATTGAGTCAGTTGCCTGTGCAGAGATTTTTCCCTGACCAAGGCTTGTAGTCTTTAGGGGTAGGGCTACCTGGGCGAAAAAACCTCTACAGCAGGAAAGAACCCTGTTGGCTAGAAGCCTCTCTAAAGACTGAAAAAGGTCATGAATATAGACCCCTTATTCGAGACAGGGAGGCATAACAAGTGACCAATGACAAATGCCGATTACAGTTATTGTTGTCCTCAATGAATCAGAGTTTCGTATGCCTCAAGAATTAACACCTGCCAAAGTGGTTGTCGTTGGTGCT
>JBBIQC010000460.1:0-1960 GCA_037442585.1 Oscillatoriales cyanobacterium bin_317 | reverse complement strand
GGATTAGGAGCCACTTATCATTTAGCACAACAGGGATATGAGGTGACGCTGTTGGAAGCGGGGCCATACCCTGGGGGATTAGTGGCTGGTTGGAAGACGGCTCAGGGACGCTCGATTGAAGCAGGTATTCATGGATTCTGGTATCCCTACCGCAACATCTTTGCACTGACTGAGGAATTGGGCTTAAAACCTTTTACCGATTGGACACGATCGTCCCAGTATTCTCCCGCTGGTCTGGAAGTAGAGTCACCCATCTTTCAGCAGGAACCCCTTTTACCCACTCCTCTGGGAACCTTTTTATATCCCCGATTCAGACGACTGCCCCTGAGCGATCGTCTGTCTGCCCTGCCACTGCTCTATGCCATGATTGATTTCGACAATTCAGATGACACATGGCGACGCTACGATCCGGTAACAGCGCGAGAACTGTTCAAGCAATTTGGCGTTTCAGCGCGTCTATACAGAGATGCCTTTGAACCCATGTTACTGGTGGGTCTGTTTGCTCCCGGAGAACAATGTTCCGCGGCGGCGGCTCTGGGAATGCTCTATTACTTTATCCTGGCGCACCAACCCAACTTTGATGTCGTCTGGTGTCGAGGCACCGTTGGGGAACAAATTTTTCGTCCCTGGATCGATCGCATTCAGCAAGTTGGTGGACGAGTGCTGACAAATCAGCGCGTCACCGATCTGGTTGTCGAACCAGATGCATCGGGAACTAAACCCAAAGTCAGCAAAGTAGTATGCGGAGAGGAATCTTTTGCTGCCGATGCTGTCATCTTTGCGGTGGGCGTGACCGGGATGCAGAAAATTGTCAGTAACAGTGCCAGCTTACGTCAGTTCCCGGAGTTTTGTAATTTGATGAATCTGGGAGCGATCGATGTTCTGGCAACTCGGTTATGGTTCGATCGTAAAGTCACTGTCCCTTTACCCTCTAATGCCTGCTTTGGATTCGAGGCTACGACAGGATGGACTTTTTTCGATCTCAATACACTACACGACGAATGGCGGGATGAACCGGGCAGCGTAATTGAGGCCGATTTCTACCATGCCAATCAACTATTACCGATGCCAGATGAGCAACTCATCGCCAAGGTGCATCGCGACTTGACTACTTGCGTTCCCGGATTTGGTGCCGCTCAGGTGATCGATCGCAGTGTAGTACGATTGCCCAGGGCTGTAACCCACTTTTCGCCTGGAAGTTACCATGCGATGCTACCGGGAACCACTCCCATCCAGAATGTGTTCATGAGTGGAGACTGGATTATCAACCGTCATGGTTCCTGGTCTCAGGAGAAAGCTTATGTAACCGGATTAGAGGCTGCCAATCGAGTCATTCAACAGTTCGGCAAGGGAACTCCAGCCTCAATCATTCCCATAGAACCCGATGAACCTCACATTCAACTGGCCCGTAGGTTGAATCAGGCCGCCCGCGACTGGCTGGGCAATTTTCTCCCCAACATCTGGCTACCTTAAGATTTTGGATTTGATGACTTCAGATTCTTACGTAGGAAGGCAGGAAGGTTTCACCTTCCTACCTTCTATCACTGGTTAGCGATTTTCAGTTGGTTCAGTGGACAGATTTATCACAGTTAAACTAAGTCCAGCTAGAGAATGGTCGTTTTCCGATCAGAGAAACTACGGTTCTGGACTTGGACAAGGTTTATGCGGAGACGTGATCGCTCCGATGAATCGCCAAGAATTGTTGAGTGTTCAGCACATTTCCTGGGCAAGAGTCCTTGAGAAAGGCATCTAAACGAATGCTATGTTGCTGATGCAAGTAGTACTCGATTGTCGCCTCATCTACCCATCCTCTAGCCACAAGAACGTCGCCAAACAGCATTCCCGTCGCCTGCTGATCCCAAAGAGCCACCCGAATCTGATCATCGGTAAGCAAATTGGCCTCCCGTAAATAGGGCTTGCTGAGGAAGACTAAAAGGTGTACGAGGATTGTTTTTCATCA
>JBBIQC010000459.1:0-4580 GCA_037442585.1 Oscillatoriales cyanobacterium bin_317 | reverse complement strand
CCTCCACTCCTTCCTTCCTCCACCTCAACGGATCCATCCAACATCACCACAACGTCGTCCACCGGATGGGAACCAGCCAGGGATTCCAGGGGATTGACTTGTTTCCAGTGGTTCAGGCGATCGGGATGCACCAGGCCACCGTATTTAGTGCCGTATTCTGCATCGGCGCTGAAGTGAATGTCTTTGGTGACCGCCTGAACCATCTGTTGGACTCTGGGAGCATGGCTGAACCGTAAATTCACAATCTGTCCGACTAAATGAGCGTACCGGGTAGGAGCGTGATAGAGTTCCATCAGGCAACCTCTCACCTGCCAGCGCTCTTCTGGTTTGGGGAGAATTAAGCGGCCCATCCATTCCCCGATCGGGCGATAGAGGGATGGGTTGACCGTTTGATGGACAGGGTAATAGTCGGGATGAACGAAGGCTGCCTGTTGATACAGTGCATAGTTGCTTTGTTTCCGGGGAATTGCCAGTTCCGATTCAAAGGCTTCTCCTCGGAGAACTTTGAGAATGATTGTGATCGTGTGTTGAAGATTGGTGCGACCATCGGGCAATACCGCTTTCGGATCCATGTATCCCCCTGGTACCTGATGCCCCACCGGGCCAGCATCTATGATGGTGATATTGCCGCGGCGTTTGGCTCGGTTCCAGTAGGACAGGGGGAAAATCTTCCAGCGACCGGGAAAGAGAATTGGGCCAATCCGTTCCACAAAATCTTTTTCGCCAATCACATGATAAAGCTGCTCTAACTTCAAAATGTTGTTGTTGGCGCTCATCACACCACCCAGGGAAATCACATCGATCGGTGTGCCCAATGCCTGTTTGAGATAGGGAGCAGAAGCCACCGACATTTGACCACCGCCGCTATAGCCAATCAGCGTTAAGGGGATACCACTGCCCGGTTGATAGCCCCGCTCTAGCAACCCATCGTAAATCACCTGAGCAATCCCCTGGTTATAAATCGGGCCATAGCGCTTATCGGCTGAAACCGCCACAATAAAAACGTTTCGCAAGTTCAGCATCAAACCCAGGATGGCAGCGGGATTGGTCCAGCGCATTTTGTCGGCCAATCGCCAGACAAAGGCCAGTGGCCGGTCTTCATCCAGGGGCTTGTTAAGCACGGAGTACATCATCAGTCCCCGCACCAGTTTCACATCTTCAGGTAAGGCAGGTTTCAACGCGGTGAGAAAATCTTCCACATCGGGAGTATATTCCTCACCGGACTGACCAATGCCATCCAGATACACCACATACCGGGAAATGTCTGGCCGCTCTGGAGCAACACCGGCAGGAGATGCAGGAGGGCTTACCTCAGCCGCACTGGTATCCAGGCCATCGCCAAACCAACCTGCCCACCAACCCAGGGTTTCCAGGGGAGCCAGAATACCAGCAAAGACGATCGCAATCACGGCAATCCACCCCAGATCAAAAATCCATTGGAATAGACCCGGTAGCTCTTTATACCAACCAAAGATGGAATCCTTAATCGGGCGTAACAAGATCGCAATCAGTACAAACAGCACCACCATTCCCAGCAAGGCCAGCATCAGCTTCAGTTGGGCAGGAATGCTGCTGGTCTTTTGCTCAAATTGCACCAGGGGGTCAGTCGGATCGGTCGTCGTTGCCGTGACTCTCAAAGCGGGAGTTGTAGAAGACGGGTTGACCACAGCCTGCGTAACCGCTTGCGTCGCTCCCCGATCTCCCCAACCTGCGGCATAGACCAACTCTCGCACTTCTGGCAGGCTGGTCTGCTGAGTTACCCCAATCGGAGCCGCTACCCGTGTGGGTCTTCCCGCCAGAACAAGGTCTGCCAATTCTCGCCGATCGTCAGCCAGAACCACACCTGCCACCCGATCGGCTAAATTTTTACCCAACCGCGCGATCGGCTGACCAATTGTGTTTTCCAGAACTTGTTTCACAAACCAACCAACGGCGATATAGCCAAAGGCAAAGCCAATGCCGATATGGGCGATCGCACCAAAGCCGACCACCATTGCCAGTAAGTTCCAGACCGACAGCAGATTGAGGATGGGATACCCCGCATAGGGAAGTGCCCCCAAAAAACTAAACAGGAGTGGCGCATAACCTAATCCCAGCACTTTCACCAGGGACAGGAAAGGTACATGCACTGAATCCGGGAATAAGCAGATCAGCCAGGCACTTAATGCCAGAAACAGGAATCCAAAGGCAAACAGGATCGCATTCAGAAACAGGCTGAAAAAGAAGCGTAATGGTTTAACCCGATTGATAAACAGGATAATGCTCTGCCCCACCGCCAGAGATAGCCCAGCTAGAAAAACCACCAGCAATGCCAGCGTCAGGCCATAGGGTAAGGTGTCAATCAGGCGAAAGGCTTCTCTTTGCAGGCTAAAGGCTCCGCCAATTAACTCTCCAAAGCGGCTGAGTGCGGTATCAGTCATGGATGGTATCCCTTCAACAACATGGCATGATGCACAAGGCGCGGAGCACGAGAAAGTTTTCAGTTCTCAGGGCTAAGTTCTCAGTTTGAAGCTCAACTTAAAACTCAAACCTTAGAACTCAACGCTTATCAACCCCCACGAGCCACGAACCAATCAACGTTTCCTCTGTATATTTTGTCTATCGGCGCACTGTATCGTGAAAAACTAAGAAAGTTATAAGAATCCATTGATAGAATCATGAAATCAACCACGATCGCTCAGTTTTCTGTCGAACTCAGGATCCTGGGTGCCCAGGAGTTTGTCCCAAAAGGTGAAATATAGTCCGTAATGCTGGGTGTACTTGAGGTGGTGGATGGCGTGATGGGCTGGGCCAATAAACCATTTACCCAGCCAATGGTGAGGAAAGGTTAGGGGCAGGCGATCGAGGCCAAGGTGATTTAACACCGCCCAAATGGTCATGGTGGTGAGTACGGCAATCAGGGTGATGAAATGAAGCGGGATGACAAAGACAATCCCAACTAAAAACAGAGATTGTACGATCGCCTCTAGCGGGTCAAAGGCGAACGATGTCCAGGGGGTGGGGTAGCGCGATCGATGATGCCCCCGGTGCAGCCAGCGAAAGAGTACCGGGTGATGAAACAACCGATGACTGAAGTAGAAATAGGTATCCTGCAACACCAGCACCCCCCCATAACTGACCACCAGATACCCCAACCCATACTGCTGCCAGTGGCTATAGAGGCGGGTTATCCCCCAATCGCAAGCAGACATAATGAAGGCAGCGGCCAGGGCAAACACTCCAGCCGAAAGCACAGAAAGTTGAATATCGTGTTGGATCACACGCAGATCCGGCGATCGCGGTGGCAACATGGGAGAAGGCTGACGATTGGATGAGTAGAAGAATACATACATTCCTCCCGCCACTAGAAAATACCGCAATAGGATGATCCCAAAAAACGCGAGGCCGTAATATCCAAACGAATGATTCAGCAAGTCAGGCTCCCACACTTAAAGTAATCTCTGCTATATAATCATGCCCGGTAACGATAGATCCTGGTAGAGACAGGCTGTACATCGATGCATCTGCACCCAACTTCAGACCCACTACAGGGACTTTCCGAGCGGGAGGTGGTCGCCCGCCGCGCCTCTGGCCAGGGAAACGACATCCCCATCCAGACCAGCCGTACCTACTCGGATATCCTGCGCGATAATCTGTTTACCTTCATTAACTGGCTGTACTTTTTCATTAGCCTGCTGTTGATTGCCCTGGGTCGTGCCAGTGATGTGATTGTGCTGGCCTTTGTAGTGCTGTTAAACGTGATCATCAATCTGATCCAGGAAGTGCGAGCCAAGAAGAAACTCGACAAAATTGCCCTGCTTACCCGTCCTCATGCCACGGTAATGCGGGATGGCCAGGAACGAGTTATCGATCCCAGGGAAATTGTTGTAGGAGATGTCCTGGTTGTGGGGCCGGGAGATCAGATTGTGGTGGATGGCAGCGTGGTCGGTGATGGAGAAATGAAAGTGGATGAGTCACTGCTGACGGGAGAATCAGACCTGATTCCCAAGCAGGCTGGCGATCCAGTTTACTCTGGCAGCTTTTGTGTGAGTGGCAAGGCATACTATGAAGCCGAGCAAGTTGGTCTCGACTGTGTTGCCAACAAAATGACTGCTGCTGCCCGTAAGTTTCAGAAATCGATTACTCCTTTGCAACGCAGTATTAACTTGCTGTTTCGTTTACTACTGGGAGTTGCCATTTTTCTAGGATTGGTTGTGCTGTTGCGCGTCATCTTAGGGATCAGTTCTGTGACTAGAGGAGTTCAGGATGTCGCTGTAATTGTCGGATTGGTGCCCAGTGGATTGTATTTAATGATCACCCTCGCCTATGCTTTTGGCGCAGTACGCATTGCTCAACAAAGTGCGCTGGTGCAACAGGCCAATGCGGTGGAATCACTCAGTAATGTGGATGTCATGTGCCTGGATAAAACTGGCACTCTGACCGCCAATCGAATCAACTTGCAGACTGTCTATCCCATTGGCATTGACACAGCCCAACTGCAAGCCCTGTTAGGAGACTACGCCGCCAGCACCTCCGCCAGCAACAAAACCAACGACGCGATCGCCCACGACCTCCCTGGCCAACAACGCCCCCTCCTCACC
>JBBIQC010000458.1:0-4590 GCA_037442585.1 Oscillatoriales cyanobacterium bin_317 | reverse complement strand
TCCAAACGGGCCTCCTGGCTGAAGTCACCTACGGTAAAGGAGCCGCTCTCTGGGAAGCCGAACGCAAATTTACCGTGCATGGCGATCAGGGAGCACTCGTGCTGGATGGTGATCAGGGCAGGTTGATAACCACTGCTGGCAGTCAAGCGATCGCGGTCGGCGGACGACGGGGCTTATTTGCCAGAGACACGGCAATGGTGATCGACCACCTGCTGGCCGGCACCCCGCTATACATTACCCCGGAAGCCAGCCTGTACACTTTGAAAGTGGCTGATGCCACCCGTCGGGCTGCCGAGACAGGGCAGGCGATCGCGATTGAATAAGGCGATTTTGGATTGTGGATTGGCGATTGTGGATTGGCGATTGTGGATTGAGTCCCGAACTATCAAGGGCCAAAAATTCCCAATTCTTAATTTCTAATTCAAAATTTTTAATTCACCCTACTCCCCTTGTCCCAGATATCGCAAAATCCCCCGTGCGATCGCGGCGGCCATCCGGCTACGGTAGGCTGGAGATCTGAGTTGGGCGGCATCCTCTACCCCTGTGACAAAGCCCACTTCTAATAAGACGGCTGGCATGGATGTGCGTCGGATGACATAGAAGCGGGCCTGCCGGACGCGGCGATCGCGGGCACCCGTATCTTCCAAAATCGTCTGGTGGATTACTTGAGCCAGTTGCTTGCCAGTGTCGTAATAGTAGGTTTCAACGCCGTTAATGTCTGAGCGGTTGGCAGGCATGGCGTTGGCATGAATACTGACAAAAATTGTCGCATTCGCCCGTTCGGCCATTTGCACACGCGGTTCTAACCCCAGGTCGTATTCCCCATTGCGGGTCAGGACAACCGTGATGCCCTGCTGTTCCAATAAACTTGTAACCTGCTGGCTAATATCCAACACAATATCCGTCTCCCGCAGTCCACCAATGCCCACAGCACCCGGATCTGGCCCACCATGTCCGGGATCAATCACCACCACTCTGCGACCATTCGGCACAGTAGACAAAGAACGGGGCAACCTCAACCCCGAATTCGCCGGAGTGGACCGAGTTCCTGTAGCAGTAGGTGGAGAATTCGTGGCGATACTGACTTCCGGAGCCTGGGGAACTTCGATATCCTGACTGGATAAGGTTTCAGAAGTGGCAATCAGGGGAGAAAATTTCGCTGGTGGAAGTTCTACAATCCATTGACGGGCAGAGTTATAGCGCACCCGAATTTGCTTCGGATCCAGGGTATAGCCCCGATCGAGTTCCAGGACAATGCGGGTAGTTTCCCGATCGAACTGGGCCACTCGTAAGGTAGCAAACTTACCGCTGACTGCCTCCGTTTGCTTGGGACGACCCAGTTTCGTTCCGGGCAAGTCAATCACCAGCCGGGTGGGGTTATACAGCAATCGAGCACGGGGCTGTACCCCTTCATCGGTGCTCAGTTCCAGTTGGTTTTGTCGGGAGTCAAAGCGCCAGGATTGGAGAGTTGTGGCACTCGCGATCGACGTGAGTAGCAACCAGGCTCCCACCAACCCAGGAAACAACCAGCGTAATTTCACAGTCTCGTACCTCGTACAATCTTTCGCAGTGTGAGTGCGGCAATGTGCCCACTGTAGCGCTTTGACGGCGTTGTCAGCTTATCATGTTCCCGTGTGGATTGAAGGAGACTCAGTAGGCGGTTGCACGTCATTCGTCATCGGTCATTGGCCATCAGCATTGGCAAAGGAGCAATGACCAGTGACAGTCTCCGCTAAAGTTTATTGCTGCAAACTGCTTATTCGGGGAGGCGGTCTTTGGCCAGGGTGGCGATCGCGTCCCCTAAAGCCGTGGTCAGATTTTTGCGGGTTTGGGCATGGTCGGCCTGCTCCGTTTGTAAGGCTTGAGTCAGGCGATCGCATTCCTGGAGGGCTTGAACGAGGCGCGATCGCAGTTCTGCTTCTGTAGTTAAGCTATCGACCAGAGCCTGGGCTGGAGACTCGACGGTTTCTCCAGAGGCGCTGGGAAACTGCCCCTTTAACTGGTTGATTTCCTGCTGCAAGGCCGCGATCGTTTGACGGGCGGTTCTGGCTTCACTTCGTCGTTGCTGAGCTTCTGTTTCATACAGCCGCTGCCAGTTAATCGCACTGGCGTAGGCGGCTTCCCGTTCTTGTTGAGCCTCTGCCAACCGCTGCTTGAGGGCTTTAATCTCATCCAACCATTGCGTTACATCCTGGGTCATGGGTCTGGCTCCTTCGTCTGGCGGCTGAACGCCTCCCGTTACCAAAAATCTGTTGTAAGGAAGTCTAATGGAGTTTCTCTGCTAATGTCATTACATATTTAAGAGACTGCTGACGAAAGCCGGAACAGGCAAAATAATCAGCAGCAACAGGGCCAGGGAGAGAATGCCCAGGAGATCTCGGCGATTGTCCAACTCTGTAACATCATTGAGGGCAGGTTCGTCGTTGGTGGGAATGAGAAACAGGACGATCGCCCATAACATGAGATACCGCTGGGCAAAGGAGAGGAGGAGTAACAGCAACCGGGCAAACTGGCCAATCATGGCTCCTGTTCGTTGTCCAAACATGGCATGAACAATGTGGCCTCCATCCAGTTGACCAACGGGCATCAGGTTAAAGGCTGTGACGACCAGACCCAAACTACTGGCAACGGCAACAGGATGCATTTTGACCGCCATTCCACTGGTGAGCGCCCCTCCCAACATCAGCTTGGCCACCAGCGCAAAGAGCAATGAAAATCGGGGATCAAACGCCTGTACGTTAAACAGATTCGGTTGTTGGGGCAGAGACACAACTTCTGAGTGGGCTAATCCCCACATCAGGAGTGGCAGAGCCAGGATAAAGCCCATAATGGGGCCAGAAAATCCCACGTCAAATAAAGCTTTACGGTTGGGAATCGGCGATCGAATTTGAATGAAAGCGCCAAAGGTACCAAAGGGAAACCAGGGCAGGGGCAACACCGGAATGAAATATGGCAGGGTGGCCCGAATGCGATGACGACGAGCCGTGAGGTAATGGGCTAACTCATGAACCCCCAGAATCAGCAGCAGCACCAGTGCATAGGGCAATCCTTGAGCCAGCACATCGGGAGAGATCTGAATTGATTTACCTCCATCCAACTGGCCAGAAATCTGCAACCAGGCCAGACAGGTTGTGCAAAAAGTAGCCAGTAACAATCCTCCTGCCAGCACAGGACGGGTGCTCACCTCCCGCTCGCCCTGATCGCTATACTGTTTGGAGCGAGGATTAGCAACCAGGGCGAAGAAGGGTTTGCCGTTTGGCCCCTCCTGTAAGACAACGAGGAAGCGATCGCCAAATTGACGTTCCACGTTCTCCCGAATGGTGCGATAGGCCACCTCTGGATGACTTCTCAGGTGTCCTTTGCAAATTACTGCCTGGGGCCGGTATTCCACATTCTGCAGATAATAAATTGACCAGGGGAAACAGGTCTGCAGATGCTGTTCCTCCACTTTATCAATGGGACGGACGGCGACAGGTTCCATCTGTGATTCCACAGGGTTGCCAGGTGCGATCGCAGGTTCCTCGACATTGGTTGGGTCAGACTGCTGCGGCGTAATCCGACCCCATTGAATCAAAAACCAGTACAAGACCAGGCAGGCCAGCAGCGGCACCAGTACAAGATAGGAAGGAGGTGGTCTGCGATTGTTCGCTAAAGCCCAACCACTCCAAATGAAGGCAGGCATCATGGCAACTAGCCACAATAACCAGATCGGCGTTCGGGTCACGGTGGCAACCCGCTGCACGATAAAGTAAGTGATTAGTCCCAATAGCAATAGTAGAAATAAAGGATGCATGTGCCTTTTCTAAACTCTGTTAAGAAAGGTTTCCTGAAACGACTTGCGATCGCACAGTCACAGGGAGATATTATCCAGGGAATTGGGTTTTAAACCTTGTCCAAGCCCAGAACCGTAGTTTCTCTGATCGGAAAACGACCGTTCTCTAGCTGGCCTTGGTTTAGATGTCCTGACACCTCACCCATAACGACTCACCTAGTTTAATTTCCAATGGACGGAAAGGTACAAAAACTTAGGATTTCCCCAAAATTTTCCCTCCCCTCGTACAGACCTTTCGCTAGAACGTCTCTACCGCTCCTCAACTTCCACTCTCTTACCGTAGCCCGTGATCAACCAACCAACCTCCCCATCCTCCGTCTCCCATCCCCCGCTGGAGAAACCCCCTAAACTCATCTTGTCCGGGAACGAAACCAACCCCTCTACTCGGATTTATGCCTTTCCGCCTAATCGGGATACCCTGGGGGCAACGGCTTACTTCATTGTAGAAGAGGTAAACATTCTGGTCGATTGTCCAGCCTGGAACAGCACAAATCAACACTTTTTGCAACAACAGGGAGGGGTGCAATGGCTGGTACTCACCCATCGGGGCGGCATTGGTCAAGCGCGCGAGCTACAACAGACTTTCAATTGCCAGATTCTGATTCAGGAGCAAGAGGCCTACTTGCTACCCGGATTAAGGGTGACTTCCTTTTCCCAGACCTTTACCCTCACATCCCGCAGCCGCGCTTTATGGACTCCCGGCCACTCCCCTGGCTCCTCCTGCCTTTATTTTAATGAGTTTGGGGGAGTGTTATTTA
>JBBIQC010000457.1:0-4595 GCA_037442585.1 Oscillatoriales cyanobacterium bin_317 | reverse complement strand
TCCCATTGCGGGTTTCGGGGGTACCGCCAGATTTGGTGGTGATGATGATCAGGGTGCTTTTCAGTCGATCTTTAATTCGATTCAGCACCCGATCCATACCCGCTGGATCGGTGTTATCAATGAAGTGAATCCTCATCTGAGGAAAGTCAGGAGCTAATGCTTCTGCAACAAATTCGGGGCCTAAGGCAGAGCCTCCAATGCCAATAGAGAGGATGTCCGTAAACTTGGGGGCTTCAGGCGGATGAATGGTACCGTTATGCACCTTTTGTGCAAAGGCCTCGATTTGCTCTAATGTTTCAGTGATTTCTTTTTTCAAATGCGCGGGGGCAATGTCAGGATTACGCAGCCAATAATGTCCCACCATACGATTTTCATCAGGATTGGCGATCGCTCCTCCCTCCAGAGCTTCCATGTCCTTAAAGGCTTTTTCAAACTTCGGTTTTAACGTATCTACGAGAGCATCATCAAACCGCATTCGGCTTACGTCTAAATATAGATCCAGACCTTCGTGGTAATAAAGCCAATCTTCGTAGCGTTCCCAGAGCGCTTTAGTATCCATAAAAACCTCGTTTTCTCCAGCAAATGGACTAGGCAAATAAACATGGATGTTATGGGCAGAAATGAGTTTTGTGCTTGATGTCTCCGGTGTTTGATCATGGTCTCGAATGAAGCCTCCAACACGAATTTCTGATTAGAAAATGAAATCAACTGAACAGGAGGACAACCATGTCCTGATCTGGAATCACTGAAATCCAAGGTGAGCGATCGCGCCAAGATATTCGTAATAGGTGATTTGTCCATCCCCATCCCGATCCACTTCATGCATGATGGCTTGAAGTTGTGCTGTGCTGACGGGTAAAACCAGACGATCAGCGATATTGAGCGCTTCCTCAAGTGAAAGCAACCCATTCTGATCAAGGTCTAACTCATAAAACTTTTTGAGAATTTGAAAGTATGGCTCAACGACAGCCACAAATTCCTCAAATTCAACGCCTCCATCCTTGTTTGTATCTGCTGCTGTAAAGTTCTTGGTTAAACGGGTCTTCTCTTTGGTGAGTGCGAAGTCGAGATATTCATCTAGCTCGATCTTGCCATCCTGGTCAGTATCAAGTTCAGTGAATGTTTGAACGAGAGATGAGAGCTTTTCTTCAGGAAACAGTCTTTTAATATCTTCAGACACTTCAAACGTTGATCGATTGGTATTCATGCCTCAAAACCTCTCAGTTATGCCAGTCAAAATAAGATTTGCGTTATCTTTCTACATCCCAAGTAGTGCAGAAGTAGGATTAAGCAACCGGTTGCTTTACCTTAAATGCAGATACTCCTGCGTACTGTGCCTTACTTCCCAGTTCTTCCTCAATCCGGAGTAATTGATTGTATTTCGCCAGACGTTCACCCCGACAGGGTGCCCCCGATTTGATTACAGGCGATCGTCTTGGTACACCCTGATCAAATGAATCAGGAATCAATTTTGTATTCATTCCTGATTCATTAATTGAGTTAGTAGGGCCACGTCCAGTTCACCACGTCGGGGCGATCTATCCCGTGTTCATAGGCATAGGCCGTACAAGCAATTTGCTCATCTTTGAGCATTTCCTTCACATGGGCACCTGCAACCTTGAGTTTGGGAATCCGATCAATCACATCGATCGCAATACTGAAGCGATCGATTTGGTTCTGGATGGCCAGGTCTAAGGGGGTGTTAATATTTCCCTTCTCTTTATAACCACGGACATGAATATTGCTGTGGTTAGTGCGACGATAGGTGAGGCGGTGAATTAACCAGGGGTAGCCGTGGAAGTTGAAGATGACGGGTTTATCCAGAGTAAAGAGGGAGTCAAAATCGCGATCGCTCAGCCCGTGAGGATGTTCTGTATCCGGTTGCAACCTGAAGAGGTCAATGACATTAATAAAGCGAATCTTTAAATCCGGGAAATGCTCTCGCAGGATGCAGGAGGCTGCCAGTGATTCTTGAGTTGGAATGTCGCCTGCCGTTGCCAGTACCACATCAGGTTCTTCTCCTTGATCGGTGCTAGCCCATTCCCAAATGTCAATGCCTTTGGTGCAATTCTTAATCGCTGCATCCATGTCATGGTACTGCAAGTGCAACTGCTTGTCTGACACAATCACATTGATGTAGTTTGTGCTTCGTAAACAATGGTCTGCTACGGAAAGCAAGGTATTGACATCGGGAGGCATATAAATCCGAACGACATCTGGGCTTTTGTTCAGGACCACATCCAGAAAGCCCGGATCCTGATGGGTAAAGCCATTATGATCCTGCCGCCATACCGTAGAGGTGATCAGCAAGTTCAGGGAAGAGATCTCTTCACGCCAGTGAATTTGATTGCAAATCCCCAGCCACTTGGCGTGCTGGTTGAACATAGAGTCAATCACATGCACAAACGCTTCATAGGTGGAGAAAAAGCCATGCCGTCCTGTCAGTAAATAGCCTTCCAGCCAGCCTTCCAGAGTATGCTCACTCAGCATCTCCATGACCCGCCCATCAGGCGATAGTTCACCCCCATCGGCATCTTCAGGGAGATAATCAGCAATCCAGAACTTTTTGCTGACTTCGTAGACGGCATTTAGTTTGTTGGAGGTGTTTTCATCCGGCCCAAACACCCGAAAGCTGGTCATGTTCTGCTTCATCACATCCCGCAAAAACACGCCTAACGGTTTGGTATTCTCAACTTCGATAGTGCCAGGTTTCTCTACAGCTACTCCATACTGGCGAAAATCAGGCAGCTTCAGATCCCGTCGCAGCAACCCACCATTTGCATAGGGCGTGGAACCGAGGCGCTTATTTCCAGTTGGTGCAGTTGCCTTAATTTCTGGCCGGATAGTGCCATTCTCGTCAAACAATTCTTCTGGTTTGTAGCTCCGCATCCATGCTTCGAGTTGGCGCACATGCTCCGGATTGTTGTGCATCCCACCCATCGGCACCTGATGCGCTCTCCAGAACCCTTCTACCCGATGCCCATCGACTTCTGTTGGTCCCGTCCAGCCTTTGGGCGATCGCAGCACAATCATCGGCCAGATGGGACGGGTTGGAGTGCCGTTAGAGCGAGCTTCTTGCTGAATAGCGTGAATCTTGGCAAGGCAGTGATCGAGGGTGGCGGCCATCGCCTGGTGCATGGAGTCGGGGTCAGAACCTTCCACAAAGTAAGGTTCATAGCCATAGCCTTCAAACAATGCCTGCAGCTCTCGGTGGCTGATGCGGGACAGGATGGTGGGGTTGTTGATCTTGTATCCATTCAAGTGTAAGACAGGCAACACGGCACCATCTCGAATCGGGTTGATGAACTTATTGCCGTGCCAGGAGGTGGCCAGAGGTCCCGTCTCAGATTCTCCATCTCCGGGCATGGCAACCACAATCAGGTTGGGATTATCAAAGGCGGCTCCAAAAGCATGAGAGAGACTGTAGCCCAACTCTCCGCCTTCGTGGATGGAACCAGGGGTCTCGGGCGTACAGTGGCTACCAATCCCACCTGGGAAGGAGAACTGCTTGAAGAACTGCAGCATGCCTGCTTCGTCTTCGCTGCATTCTGGGTAGAAATGGGAATAGCTGCCCTCCAGATAACAGGGGCCAAGGAACCCAGGCGCTCCATGCCCTGCGCCCACCATGAACAACATATCCTGATCAAACTTTTTGATCACTCGATTGAGGTGGGTATACAGGAAGCTGATCCCCGGACTGGAACCCCAGTGTCCCAACAGCCGCTGCTTGATTTGTTCGGGTTTGATCGGTTCCTTTAACAGTGGGTTGCTTCGCAGGTAGATCATGCCAGCGGCCAGGTAGTTTGCAGCCCGCCAGTAAGCATGCAGGTTGCGAAGCTCTTCTGCGCTTAGAGGTTTACCCTCAATGGTGGAGCGGGCCACCCCATAAGCGCTGATAGAGTCATCCTGTGTTGGTCTTGGGGGATTCGCAACCATAATTCCTATTCCTCAATTTGAAAGAGATTGGTGTCTTTAAGTGCAATGAAAGCTCTACAAAAGAGCATGACTTCTGTCGGACGGGTTGCTCCGAAAAGGTTGTTTTACTGGCCCACGGGTTCTCGTCTCAGGGTCTCGGAGGGAGACTCCCCAAACATTTGCTTATAGTCCCTGGAGAAGTGTCCCATATGGTAGAAGCCCCACCGATAGGCAGTATCAAATACAGTTGTGGTCAGGGGATGGGCTTGCTCGAGTTGATGATGTACCTGTTTCATGCGCTGGATTTTCAGGTAGGTCATCGGGCCAACGCCAACCACTTCCCGAAATGCGTTGTGGAGAGTTCGTCTACTGACGTATAAAGCGGCACAAAGCAGATCAACGGTAATCGTACGATCGGTATGTGCCATCATGTATTGCTCCGCTTGTTGGACTAACTGACGGTGCTCAAGGGATGGCTGAAGGGCTTTAAGATTACGATTTGCATTGATGACTGCACCTAGATTACAGGACGGAACTTTTTGAAAGCTGATTGGCAAATCGCTGAGAGTCGGAAAAGAACAACAGGGAGATTCAAAGGATTGATACGGTAAGGTTTTCATAAACGATCTCAGCTCGACTTTATCCATTTGTGAGGATAGGAAGGTTTATAGAAGAATAGG
>JBBIQC010000456.1:1995-4615 GCA_037442585.1 Oscillatoriales cyanobacterium bin_317 | reverse complement strand
GAACTGGAGTTTTCCTATAAGAGAAACTACGGTTCTGGACTTGGACAAGGTTTAACTCAGGCTGGCAACCTTTTGCTCCATCTTATAAACCCGTTGTCTGGCCTGTTCCCAAATCTCCCAGAGGGTGAACTTGAGAGGAACCTTTGCTTCCCCAGCACGTTGGCTAATTTTGACGTTATACCGCTGCAATAGGGTGTTGCTATCAATCTCCGATAGGGGAACCAGTTGATTATAGAAATCTGAATTGAACAACCACCAGGCGTTGGCCTGCTTCAGATTCAGGTAGGACTCCCAAATATGGAGAGCAAATTCGTAATCTGCGATCGTCATTGCCAGATCCACATAAGCAGGATGTTTCTTGCCTCCTGGCTGCTGTTCTAACTGATTCAGGGCAGTACGCAGGGAGCGCACCAGATCACGGTAATCTTCATAGCGAATGCCCAATGGCTCGGAGTTTTGCTCTTTAACAACACTAATTTGGAGATCGTTCAGGCGAGTTGCTGCTTTCGAGAATTCTTGTAGAGTTGACTTAGCTGCCTCCTCGGTGGTGATTCGCTGGTTGATGGCGGCTTGATTGCTGCGGTAAAGCGCCAGTCGTTCCCTGGCCTTGGCTGTCAGCGAAGTGTGAGAAGGAACGGCTTGCAGCAATGAAATCGCTTCTCCCCATTTGTGGCTGGCCCGTTGCCAAACTTTGAGGGGGTGAGGTGGGTTTTGCACGGTAACAGCAGCTTGCCATGCTAGCGTTTGGGCTTGTGCAAAGTTGTCTACGGCAGTCTGCTCATGGGTCAGACGTTGATTAATCTCCTGGTAATTCGTTTTGTAGACTGCTAATCGTTGCTTGGCCTGGGTAGAAATTGGGGCATCCTCGGGAATTTCTTCAATTAGGCGGATGGCTTGCCGCCACTTCACACGGGCCTCCTGCCAGGTACCTATACTGTGGGGTGGATGCTGCACGAGGAGAGCCGCTTCCCAGGCTTTTTGACGAGCTGTTAGGAATAACTGGGAAGGCGACAAACTGTGAGCCGCCGCTGGTTGCTCTGGGGCCGAACGAAAACCTGAAATGGACTGATGCAGCCCATATCCTGTCAGCCAACAACTGCCAATAGAGAGCGCGATCGCCAGATGGGAACGTTTCATTCTAGGATCAGGAAGCTAACGCTAGGGTACTGGAAATCTGTAATTACCGGGGTAAAGATGTTGTGAAGTGAGCACACTTACCAAAACCTTTTACGGCCAGAATTTGCAGATCTCAGGAACTTAGTTAAAACCACACACATCACTATCATTATTTTCATCCTCACCAGAAGGTTGCTTCATGACTGCACAGCAAAAGCTCTATGAGGGCAAAGCCAAGATTCTCTATACAACTGATGACCCTGATATTCTACTGACGTATTTCAAGGATGATGCGACGGCATTTAATGCCCAGAAGCGGGGTAGCATTCAGGGAAAGGGAGCGGTCAATTGTGCCATCTCCAGTCACCTGTTCAGACAGCTAGAGGCGAAGGGGATCTCCACGCATTTTATCGATCAACCTAGTGCTAATGAGATGCGGGTACGGACGGTGAAAATCTTGCCTCTGGAAGTGGTGGTCAGAAATATTGCGGCTGGTAGTCTTTGTAAACAGACCGGACTGGCTTTAGGCACCCCCATTTCACCTCCACTGGTAGAGTTTTACTACAAGAATGATGATCTGGGAGATCCACTCCTGACCTGCGATCGCCTCCTGCTGATGAGGCTGGCCACGGCTGAACAGGTTGAGCAGTTACAATCCATGGCACTCCGAATTAACGATATCCTGATTGACTTCTTTCAGCACTGCGGCATTACGCTGGTAGATTTCAAACTCGAATTTGGACTGGATGCTGAGCAAAAAATTATTCTGGCTGATGAAATTAGTCCAGATACCTGCAGATTGTGGGATCAGAGTGAAACAGATGCGGCCCGTCGAGTGATGGATAAGGATCGCTTCCGGCAGGATTTAGGAGAAGTAGAATCCGCCTATCAAAGAGTAATGCAAAGGGTTTTAGCCAACCCGGTATCCCTTTGAGCCATTAAATGTTAAGTAATTATGAAGGCAAGCTTTTAGAGGAACGGTGTTTTGAATCACTCATCGAGAAACCATAAGGTAAGTATTGGTACCCATCAATGCGGTAGAATTTGACGGTTTACCTTGAGATTGCGTTGTTGTCTTAACTCTGTCCTATTTGACCTGCTTCGAGCAGGATGTGGTGTGTGGTCGTGCTAAACAGCTTCAACAAGATGCGGTTTTCTCCGTTAGCAGTAGCATTGCTGGCAACTTCTGCTGGCTTTGGCTTATCCAATGCTGCTAACGGACAAACAGTTGATGCGCCCTCTGCTGATCCTGACTCTGCTGCTGTTTCGATTCCGATCGCTCCTGCTGATTTGGCTCCAGGGGAAGGAGCTATTAAGAGGAGTGTTAGTCCGCCATCGGAGACTTTCAAGCCCATTCAACCCAGCCTGCAAAAACCAGTCATACCCGCCAAAAGCATCACTCCTCTTAAAGCCCAGAAGCCTGGTAAGAAACCAACCCAGAAATTGGCTGCCAAGCCAGTAGAGAAGACTCCTCAAACCACGATCGCGTTGCCCATTCGAACCA
>JBBIQC010000456.1:0-1985 GCA_037442585.1 Oscillatoriales cyanobacterium bin_317 | reverse complement strand
TTCGTCAGCCGATGTGCTGTTTCTGCCTTCAGTGATTGCCCAGGCTAGTCCAGGGCAGGAATCGCCCGATCGCTTGCAGATCAATCCCTTTTCCCCAGGGCAATCGCAACCCAGTACCCCTCAAATTCCTGCCCCAACTGCGCCCACGGAAACGGTTCCAACGACTCCTTCCACTCCGGCTCCCGAAACTCCCACCACTCCGGCTCCCGAAACTCCCACCACTCCAGCTCCCGAAACCACTCCTGGCACCCCTCCACAAACCTCAGAGCCAGAACCGAGAGTTCTGGTATCGGAAGTGGTGGTGAGTGGGGCAGAAGGCGACCTGGCCAATGAAGTATATGGTGCCATTCGGACACAACCGGGCCGTACCACCACCCGTTCTCAACTCCAGGAAGACATTAATGCCATCTTCGCCACAGGGTACTTTTCCAATGTGAGAGCCGTTCCAGAAGATACGCCGCTGGGGGTACGGGTGACGTTTGAAGTCACGCCCAACCCAATTTTGCGATCGGTACAACTGGAGGGTAATACCGTCTTGCCCCCCTCAGAGATTGAAAAAGCTTTTGGGGATCAATATAGCAAGATCCTCAACCTCAATGCCTTGAAGGACGGGATCAAAATCCTCAACCAGTGGTATCAGGACAATGGCTATGTTCTGGCTCAAGTCCTCGATTCCCCTGCTGTCTCACCGGATGGAGTGGTTACCCTGCAGGTGGCTGAGGGCCAGGTAGAAGCCGTCAAAGTCCGCTTCATCAATAAAGAAGGGGAAGATGTTGATCCCAAAACGGGAAAACCGATTCGAGGTCGTACCCGTGATTTCATCGTCACCCGCGAGTTTCAAACGAAGCCCGGAGATATCTTCAATCGTCGGATTATTGAACAGGATCTGCAGCGTGCTTTTGGTCTGGGCATTTTTGATGACATCCGGCTCTCCTTACAGCCGAGCGAAACCGATCCTCGCAAAGTGATCGTGATTGCCAATGTGGTCGAGAAGAACGCAGGCTCTATCTTCGCCAGTGCGGGGATTAGCTCAGCCAGCGGTCTGTTTGGGTCGGTCGGGTATCAGCAGAATAACCTGGGTGGCAATAACCAGAAGTTGGGAGCCGAGGTGCAGGTGGGCCAACGGGAATTGCTGTTCGACTTGAACTTCACTGACCCCTGGATTGGCGGTGACCCTTTCCGGACTTCCTACACCATTAACCTGTTCCGGCGACGGACGATTTCGCTGATCTTTGATGGTGGCGACCCCGAAGTTAATCTTCCCAATGGAGACACCCCTAGAATTCTCAGAACAGGTGGGATTCTCAGCTTTACTCGTCCGCTCAGTCGAGATGTCTTTAAACGAGCCGAGTGGACAGCGTCTTTGGGCTTGCAGTATCAGCGGGTTTCAATTCGGGATAGCGATGGTGAGCTTAGCCCTGTTGATCAGTTGGGTAATAATCTCAGCTTCAGTGGAACGGGTAGGGATGATTTGCTATCCCTGCAATTTGGGATTGTGCAAGATCGTCGTAACGATGTGTTACGACCTACTGGGGGATCCTTGCTGCGGCTTGGTACTGAGCAATTTCTCCCGATCGGCGAGGGGAATATTTTAGGGAACCGCTTGCGGGGAAGTTACAGTTACTACATCCCCACTCAATTGGCTAAATTCACGGTGGGTTGCCGCAAGACTAACCCAACCCCATCAGACTGTCCTCAAACCCTGGCCTTTAACGTTCAGGGTGGCGCATTCCTGGGCGATTTACCGCCTTACGAAGCCTTTGCGTTGGGCGGTAGTAACTCAGTACGGGGTTACGGTGAGGGTGAACTGGGAGCAGAACGGTACTTTGTTCAGGGCACGATGGAGTATCGCTTCCCGGTGTTCAACATTATTTCTGGTGCCCTGTTCGTTGATGGAGCTTACGGATTTGGTTCGCAGGGGCTGGTTCCGGGGAATCCGGGTGGGATTCGGGGCAAACCAGGAAAGGGCTTTGGCTATGGGCTTG
>JBBIQC010000455.1:0-4627 GCA_037442585.1 Oscillatoriales cyanobacterium bin_317 | reverse complement strand
TGCTGAAATAAGTCCGGGTCGGGGTTGAGTTGCATGGAACCGTGTTGCAGGACGGTGGATCCCCGGCGGAGTTGAGCGCTGCCGATTAATTTTTTTCCCTCCGCAGTGACCAAATCAGCAGCGGTTGCAGTGCCAAAACAGTTGGGATTGTGAATGTAACCCCGTCCTGCATGACCGTAATGCAGCTCGACTCCCAGCGATCGCCAGCCCCCAATCAAAAACTCACAAATCTTCTGATAGCTCTGCATCCGGTTCGGGGGCAAGCCAGACATTACCACGGAGTATGTCAGGTCGCCCTGATGCAAGACCGCCCTTCCTCCTGTTGGTCGCCTTACCAGATCCACGGAATTTCCCTGCCAGATCAATTCCTGCCAGTGAGGGGGATACTGCCGCTGATGATAGCCCAGCGAAATGGCCACGGGTTGCCAGGTATAAAACCGCAGAGTGGGTGGATGTAATCCCTGGCTATGTTGCTCAAACAACCAGGCATCGATGGCCATCTGCACCCAACCCGGTGCCGCCAGTAGAGGAATGAAACGCCAAACTTTGCCGGAGGAGGTCAGAGTTGAAAGTTGAGAGTGAACAGTTGCAGATTCGCCAGAGGAGTTAAGAGTTGAGAGTTGAGAGTGAACAGTTGCAGGTTCACCTACAGTCAATTCATAATTCATAACTCTTAAATTCTTAACTTTTAACTCTTAACTTTTAACTCCCCTCCCTTATCCTCCAAATTCCTGCTGTAAAGGCTCATCGCTTTCGTCGGCGATCGTGGCGACCAGGGTGATGGCCCGCGAGATTTCGCCAGGGGACAGGTCTGCCAGCGATCGACTGGTCACCACCACCACCTCATTGTTTACGATGGCAAACCGGGCCTCCATCGTACTCGTCCAATTTTGTTCCAGTAATTGACGAGCGAGTTTGGAGTCGTCTTTTGTGGGAAGTTTGAGCACGGTAGACCAGACAGTCAATGTGTCTTCCTCCGATAGGCCAGTCAATTGCACAAATACCTCAACGGTGCCGTATTTGAATTTCCATAAATGGGCAGTTCCATCATGGTGCACCATCGCTGTATTGTCGCTCTCCAGACTGGCAATCACAGTCTCAATCACTTCTAAGAGATTGCTGGCGGCAATGCTATCCACCGCTTGAGCGGTTAATTCGTCATTGGGGAGTGACTGAACCATAACAGTTTGAGTAATTCGACTGGCACCCCTAAATCTTAGCGCCAATCTGAGGACTCAGCCTACCATTAATGGTGAGTGTCATAGGTGACAGCCGTGGCGGCAGACCACCCGGAAATAAAGAATTCCACCCGGAACTTGCTAAATTCCAGCAAATCCCCATCGCATAAGAACCGCTGTTCTAACGGGGTGAGGCGGGAACGATTGACAAATGTGCCATTGCTACTGCCCAAATCCCGGATATGAAAACCTTCGCCTGGTTGATGGCTAATGACAGCATGACAACGAGAAACGGCTTTGTCCAGAATCGCGATCGCGCAATTATGGCTACGACCGACAACCCAACTGGTCGTACTTCCTGGTACACAGCTTGACGCAACGTGAGGCAGGTTAGTAGTGAGAAAAGCCGTACGGCCCGTAGCAACGGCCTGAATGTAGTATCGGCTAATTCCGCAACGCTTCGGGGCCTCTAGAATCGGTTCAATGATGGTGGCAACCTCAGAAATATTAGGCCCAAGTTCTGCCATCAACGTTTCCGAAATGGATGGATTTTCCTCAAGAAAGTTTAAAGTACGTTGGTCAAACCGACCAGAAGGCTTCAGATTCAGCATGAGTATTTGGCTAGAAAACTAGATCTATCGCAGCAAAAAAGTTTTAAGGTGTTGAGCCTGAAATCCCTGATGAATTCTGATGCACTTAGCTCTGTTGGCCTGATGATTCAATTCCCCAACCTGGGTATCCCTCTCAAGGGTGAATCAGTGTGACTACGTAGACTAAACACTAGCTTTCGGTTGGGTGACAACTGGGTCATGTGAACTTTGTGTAACCTTTACATCAATGGGGGCATTGACAAAAGTTTTTTAAATTCTCGTGAAGAAGAACTTGATGTGTGCTTTAAAGGTTTTCCTACCATCTGCCCCGGACTCCAGAATCAGACCCAGTTGGGGAAGGAGCAGGGGTGGCTGGGGAGGTATCCGGTAGAACCGTATTGGGCGTAGTGGTATCGGGAGATGGAGAAGGGGAGGGAGATGCAGTAGTGGACATAAACACACTGGCCCCCGAATTAATGGTCTGCGAATCCTGAGGCCCGCCGCCGAATATATCAGGCCACCAACCTGAAGAACTGGCATAGCGAAGGCCGATCGCGCTCAGAATCAGCCCTAAAATACCAGGAAACCACAGCCAAGCACTCCTCCGGTCATTCCTCTTTGCCATCCCCACCCCTCCATTAATTCTTCACCCATAGATATAGATAGATAGATATCTTTTTCCTCTCCGTAAAGACATTGCACAAAACATCTCTACCATCCTCTACCCATCTACCCTTCCGCCGTCCACACCGCCCGATCTCCCTGTCCCCAAAAGCCGTCGTATTTAGTCACTTTCAGATCACCTAAAACCTTTACCTGACAGGATAATCGCCGATTTTGGCCCAGCGTATGAGGTGGCAGGGACAGGCGCGTCTTCTCCCGCAATCCCATTTCTGAAACCGCCCCTTCAACAGCAACTGCACAGGTGCCACAGGTGCCAAAGCCGTGGCAGTTAATCGTATTAGCCCCGCCGTTGTAAACCTGCACCCCATTTTTCAGCAAAACCTGACGGAGGTTGGCCCCCGTTTCACAGACAAAGGTTTTTCCTTGAGCTTGGATGGTTGGCATAGTGAACTTCCTGAATAACTGTTAAGGAATCCTTTTATGATTCCAGCATTTATCCCTAGTGATACCCTAGTTTTTTTAAAATAAGTTTCTGATTGCTATTTTTCCTGCTTATACCTGCATGACTTCAGAGACAACCCATCAGATCTGGCTCTACGACACCACCCTGCGAGACGGTGCCCAACGGGAAGGATTAACCCTATCGATCGAAGACAAAGTTCGGATTGCCCGCCAGCTCGATCGACTGGGAATTCCCTTTATTGAGGGTGGCTGGCCGGGAGCCAATCCCAAAGATGTGCAGTTTTTCTGGCAACTTCACGAAGCACCGCTGACCCAGGCCGAATTAGTCGCATTCTGTTCCACCCGCAGACCCGGCATTACAGCAGCGGATGACCCGATGCTACAGCCCATTCTGTCGGCAGGAACCCGGTGGGTGACGATTTTTGGTAAATCCTGGGATTTACACGTCACCGAGGGTCTAAAAACTACGCTGGATGAAAATCTGGCTATGATCCGGGACACGATCGCTTATTTGCGAACCAATGTACGATGCGGAACACTGGTTTGATGGGTATCTGCACCACCGGGAGTATGCTCTAGAGACGTTAAAAGCCGCGATCGCGGCGGGGGCAGAATGGCTAGTCTTCTGTGACACCAACGGCGGCACCCTCCCCCATGAAATCAGCCGGATTATTGGTGAAGTCAAGGCATGGCATACCGCGGCATGGGGTGAAACACCTTTACAGATGGGAATCCATGCTCATAACGATTCCGATACAGCGGTGGCAAATTCGCTGGCGGCGGTCATGCAGGGAGTGCAAATGGTGCAGGGAACAATCAACGGCTATGGAGAACGGTGTGGCAATGCCAACCTGTGTTCGATCATCCCCAACCTGCAAGCCAAACTGGGATTTTCCTGTCTGTCGCCAACTCAATTAGCGAATCTTACGGAAACCAGTCGCTTTGTCAGTGAGGTGGTAAATCTGGCTCCCAATGACCATGCTCCCTTTGTCGGACTCTCGGCCTTTGCTCATAAGGGCGGGATTCATGTCAGTGCCGTCGAACGCAATCCGCTTACTTACGAACACATTGCGCCGGAAGTCGTCGGTAATTCTCGTCGGATTGTCATTTCAGATCAGGCGGGACTGAGCAATATCCTGGCTAAAGCCCGTAGCTTTGGGGTGGAGCTAGATAAACAGGATCCGGCTTGCCGTCAGATCCTGCAACATCTCAAGACATTGGAAAGCGAAGGATATCAGTTTGAAGCTGCCGAAGCCAGTTTTGAGTTGCTGCTGCGGGAAGTTTTAGGTCAACGGCAGTTGCCTTTTGAGGTGAAAGGTTTTCAGGTGCATTACGACATGGTCGCAGGAAACAATTTACTGTGTACCACGTCTCTGGCTACTGTGAAACTGGCGGTTGATGGGCAGGATATTTTGGAAGCGGCTGAAGGAAATGGTCCAGTTGCGGCTCTGGATGCGGCTCTACGAAAAGCCTTAATCAATTTCTATCCCGAGATCCCGACCTTCTACTTAACCGACTATAAAGTGCGGATTTTGGATGGCACCGCTGGCACCTCTGCCAAAACTCGCGTTCTCATTGAATCCAGCAACGGGCACCAGCGCTGGACGACGGTTAGAGTTTCCGGCAACATCCTGGAAGCGTCCTATCATGCGGTAGTGGAAGGACTGGAGTATGGGCTGCTGTTACGGCAACAGACCCCAACGGCTCTGGTTTCTTCCTGACTTTTTAATTTCTCATTCCTCCTCTAAGTCTGCATGCCAACATTTCTATCCA
>JBBIQC010000454.1:0-4653 GCA_037442585.1 Oscillatoriales cyanobacterium bin_317 | reverse complement strand
CTGACAGATCACGCTGAAGAACGAGTGCAAGGTCTGGCTGCGGAGCCAGCTAACGATTGAGTTCAGCGGCGGCTAGCAGCTTTGGCATATCAACCAACCATCTTTATTCCGCCGCTGCAACGACTTGTTGGGTTGCTGGTGCTTACAGATTGCCTGAGCTTCACTCTCCCACTTCTTGGAGCGTCCGGTCATAGAGCGCTTGACTGACTCGAAAGCCAGCTTGGTTGATCAACCGATCGAGAATTGGCTTGAGGACTGGGATAAGTCCCTGTCGTTTAGCATTAATGAGAATACCCAGAAGACCTCTGAGTTTCAGTCCATAACCTGCTGCAATGCTTCTGCCAAGGCGTTCGTCAATCAGAAGCCTATCTGCACTAAGCTCGACTGCAAGCGCGATCGCTTCAGCTTCGCCTGGATCAAGCGTCTGGTTGAGGGTAACCAGAAGTTGAGAATTGGTCGGTAACTGGATCTCCAGCCAACCAGCGTCAAGCAAAGAGATCATCGTGGGCTGGAGAGTCGGTAAGCGCGTGAGTTCTGAATGTACGGCGGGGGGAATGAGGATTTTGGGATAAATTTGCTGCAATAGAGAAGTCTCACCAATGATGATTAGATTGCTAAGCGGTGAAGTGTTGCTCACAATGATCATTACCAGCCGTCCTCTCGCAGACCTTCGAGGTCTTGCTCTAAGTCTTCAACATCGTAGTGAATATAGATGCCACGACTGGCGATGAGTCGCTGAAACTCAATTTGATGCAAGCCCGCGAGTTGACTAGCAGTACCAAGGGTAATACGTTCCTGCTGAAACAGTGAGATCGCCAGTTCAGTGCGGAGGTCTGCCTCACTGATTTGCAGCGCATCGGGAAGGTCGATCGTGATTTGCATGGGTTAGGCTCCTTGATCGGGGGTTTCGCTGAGTTTGTCGATGTAGGTAAGGATGGCTTTTGCCCAAACGCTATCTTCAAGGTAGTGCTTTGCTGCTTCGCCTAAACCAGCTTTCAAGGCTTGAAGTTGGCGTTCTGGGTTGAGAAACTGGCGTTTAAGCAGGAGCATTTGCTGCCGGAGGATCTGCCAACGATTGATGTCAGTCTTTTGAACGGCAACAATTTCGGCATCGATAATGTCATTTGCAGCAGTTTCAGTTTGTACCTGAGGATGTTTCGCTTCGAGTTCGGCAATGAATTGCTTGAGATCAGCGATTTGCTGTTTGAGGTTGTCATCGGTTCCGAAGTAGTTATTTTGAGTACCAATGTTCGTATTCGTTTGAGTTCCTTGGTTAGGCGTAAAATTTTGAATACCACCGGAGATGGTGCCGATGCTGATACTGGGTTGTTCTGCCATGTGTTTTGTCCTTTGATCGATTTTGTCAATTTTACTGTGCAGATCGATGACAGTGGGTGGCTCTGGCTCTGGGGGCAACTGGAAAATCTCGTAGTTGTAGAACTGGCAGTTGGCTTGGATGGCAGGGATAGCAAGAAAAGCTTCATTCCACGCCTGTGTATCAAGTAATTTGCGTAGATCAGATAATACATAGCCTACTTTAAGACTCTTTAGCTCCCCTAGAGCTTCTACTGCCCAGCGACACAGATCGTTCTCTGGATTCTCAACCAATTTGAGGAGGATTGAGATAGCTGTTGCTGATCTGGTTATCCCCAGTGCTTGCACTGCCTGCCGCTGCATGTCAGAGTTTGAATCTTCAATGATTTTTTTTAACTCTGAGATAGCCACTTCAGAGCCAATTTCTCCCAATGCCATGACCGCCGCCCAGCGTACATCCTTCTCTGCATCTTGGGTAGCTCTGACTAAATCTGGAATAGCCTTTTCAACTCGAATTTTCCCTAACCACTGAGCTGCCTCCCTACGGACATCACCCTTGGGATCTGCTAATGCCTGAATTAGTGCCTGAAGTAATTCTGGAGTGATCGTCTTAGAGCTAATTTTACCTAACGCAGTAACTAAACAGAAACGTGTCATCCAATGTAAATCACAGCATGGATCAAAAGGCTCAATCTGTCCAATCCATCGTAATTCATACGATTTTGGGAGAGTTTCATTGATCTGGAGAAGTGTCGGAATAGCCAGCTCAGAACCAATTTCGCCTAGTGCCAGGATAATAGAGTCGCCCACATTCCAATCCCAGGTTTGCCTAAAAGTTTGAAGTAGAACTGGAACAACTGCTTGAGAACCTACCTGGCCTAATGCTGTCACGACCGACTCACGGACAGAGGGTTCTGGATCTTGAAGCAACGGAAGAAGGGCTGGAATAACCTCTGGTGAACCAGCGTTGCCCAAAGCACTCACCGCGCTCTGACGCACAGTTGGGTTTGGGTCTTGAAGTGCCTGAGTCAGGACTGGAATGGCTGCTTTGGAGCTAACATCCCTCAGTGCCTGAGCAGCACACTGACATACATCTGGGCTTGGATCGTTGATTAGTCTAAGTAATGCTGATATACCAGTCTCAGATCCCACTTTGCCCAAGGCTATAGCTACTCCTTCCCTTACGGATTCATTTGAATTTTCTAACATCTGAAGCAATCCATTTTCGGAGCTGATCCTGCTCAACACATCGGAAGCAGACGAACGTACACTAAAGTCTGGATCTTTTAGGGCTTCAATTAATGTTTCAATAGTTGACTTGGAGCGAATTGTCTCTAAATGCTCCACAGCCATCCGACGATCAAACTTATCTGGTTGTTGAAGTATTTGTTCTAATACCGGAATTGCCTCTTCAGAACCAATATCTGCTAATGCGTAAGCTGCGACTTTACGCGTATATTCATTTGAATCTTTAAGGGCTTGGACTAGTTCTTGAATGGCTTGTTGAGAACCGATATTACTCAATCCTGTGGCTGCCCAACCTCTTATGGATCTATCTGCCATACGATCGACAGACTTATCTGGAGATTTGAGAGCTTCAGACAATGCAGGGATGGCTGCTTCAGAACCTAGATTTGCTAGTGCATAGGCTGCAATTCCAGAAATCCGCTCATCGGCACTCTTAATTGCTTCTTCCAGTTTCTCAATAGCTGCACTTGAGTGTGTCCTTCCCCAAAGCTCCACCTTTAACCACTGTGGAACATCCTTGATCTCGCTGATCAACGCCACAGTTTGTTGCTGAAAGTCTGGAGAAACTTCGCCTGCCAATCGCGCTCCTAACATCCAATCTATATCCAGTGCCAGCTTCACTATCTGCACAGCAAGCTTTTCATCCCGCACCAGAGATAGCATCACTGCCAAAGGTTCTGTCCACTTCAGCAGGTTGAGGTAATCGTGCTTGAGTTTGGCTTCGCCAAGGTGGGGCAGTTGTTGCAGCAGGTATTCAGCGGCGTAGTATTCCTCGAATAGCTGGTGGTGGAATTCGATTTGGTTAGGGTTGGTGGCGGGTTGCAGCAAGTGGTGTTCTAGCAAATCCTGGAGCCAGTCTTTGGCTTTTTCGCCCGGCGCTGTAACGCGGTCTTGCAAAAATTCTTCCAGCAGATGCTCGGCATGATCGCGCTCAATCTGCAACCATTTCCCCGTCGGCGTGCCATCTGCCCGCAACATGGCAAAGGCTAAATAGCGCAGGATCTCGCCATTCCAACGCCAAAACTCCTCGGTAGTTCTCACCCCTTCCTGCTGTTTCCAGTCGTTGAACTTGGCATCCACGGCTCGGAACAATTCCCCTTTGCCCTGGGGAATCTGCGGCGCTTTCGGATCAAAGACATCGCACAGTAACTTTAGTAAAAGTGGGGTTTCCGCCAGTTCTCGGAGTTGATCTTTCCACTGGTGCAGCAGTACCTCGGCATAATCCCCCGACAAATAGTTCTGGACGAACGATCGCATCTGCGACTCCGTCAGCCCACACATCTCCAGCTTTTGCCCAATCCCTAACCCCGCCCCTACCTCCCGAGAGGTAAAAATCATGGGGGCTTTAGAAAAATCCCCTCGAAATGATATTACGTCGGATATTACGTTGGAGTTTAAACCGTCGGAGGGAATTTCATTTACTCCATCCAACAGCAGAAACAGCCGACCCTTCAGAAGGAATCGCTTAATATCTTTGGACTCAAGGTCAAGATCAGGATCACCTTTTTGTAGTCTAAAGGCGATCGCCTCCAAAATCCCAAAGGTATGCCGCAAGCTCCGCAAAGCCACCAACACCGGAATCGGCTGTTGCTCATCCATTAATGCCGCTTGAGCCAACTCCCACCGCAACCGTTGCAACGCCGTCGATTTTCCCGATCCGGGCTTGCCCACCAGCAACACATGCCCTTTCTGGACATATTTCAGCAGCCCCGCCAGCACTTCCAGCCGTTCAACCTGCTTTTCTGGTTGCCGTTCTGGGTCGTCGGGCGATCGCCTCTTCTCTTCCCGATACTCCACCTGCAAATCCGTCAGCACGTAGCGATCGCGCAGCTTTTCGTAATCAGCAATCACGGACTGGAGATAGGCAGAAAAACCCACAGCGTTTTTTGGCGTTCAAGGACTACATCTATGGTAAGCGACCACCCTCGCAAAAGCAGACAAAGCTTGTAAGTAGTCGGACAGGATTATTTTCACACTATCCCATCGAAGAAGGTTCTGAGCCACTTTGCTGTGTAATTGATTTCGTCTGACTACTTATCCCTCTTAAATCAATCTAAGCAGAGTAAAACTCGAAAACTGGGCGATCCGAAG
>JBBIQC010000453.1:0-4684 GCA_037442585.1 Oscillatoriales cyanobacterium bin_317 | reverse complement strand
TTGTTTGCCATTCAACGCTTTGATCTGCACCTGATTGGCCTGGACATCATTGGTTGGCTGACTCTCCCAAGCGATGGGGAAGGAGGCTTTCCGGCGGTGGGTGCAGGCAAAGTCAAAGGCCAGCAAGCCTGCATCTCGTCCTTTCAGATTCAGGGATGACAGGTCAAATGTCAGCGTTGGTTTTGCTCCGGTCACACGGTAACGGTTGTCCTTCAGGGGCTGCACGCCTTGCAGGGTGGGTTGTACAGTCGTACTAATATTTTTGACTTGCTTAATCTCTGACTGAAGAGAGTTGAAGGACTGGCCCCAGGCACTGGCAAGACTGTCTAAGCCAGGCAAGCGAAAGATTTGGTCGAGCAGGGCAAAGCGTACAGGATCGGCGTTCCCGATCACCACTGTCGGCATGGCTTCATTGGCGATCGCCGCATTGCTTGCATCTTGATTCCAACCCAAATTCTTCAAGCGATCGAGCCGATCCGGGCGCACCATCAGAATGACCTGATCGACGGCAACGGGAATGTAATGTTCGGCGACAAAGCGGTATAACAGGTGCGATCGTACCGCAGACGTATTGTTCGTAGGTGCTGTAGAGTCAGCGGATGCCAATACGACTGGAGGCAACGTTTTCTGTAACCGTTCTACAGACCGCAAAATCTGATTTTTATGCACCAGGTTGTAGATTGCACCTGTCTCAATGGGAGGGGGATAGCCCAGGTAAAAATAATGGGCATTGTGGCTGGTGAGGTCAAGATAGGTTTCTCCGGGGTGCACCAAGGCTCCCAGAACTGCCTTTAGCTGTTGTAAATGCTGCAGGTGGGCTGGCTCGACGATCGCACCATCCAGAACGGGCATGCCAACCTGTTTGCCATCGGTGAAGGCCAGATTTCTCACATCCACGGTGGCAACAGGTTGCAGAGCCGTGCGCTCCAGGCTGAGGCCGGGGTCTACCGACAATCCCAACAGTCCTCCGACGATCGCCACCACCAGTAGACTGGGAGCCATCCCCCGCCGTCCATAGGCTTTGATCAGCACAATCGGCAGCAGCAGACAGGCGACCCAGATGCTGGTATTGCCCAGACGGGAGAGGGCACCCGGATCGATGCGTCCGGCTGACCGGGGAATCAGCAACAGGGTAATCAGAAAGATGGGCAGGGCGTACACCAGAAACTGCAACCGTTCTCTGGGTTCTCTGGTGACGCAGACCTGATAGATGATCAGGCCGATCGCCACACTGACGACAATCCAGGATGTGCGCACAAACTCCCACAACGAATAGCTGAGAAAGGTGTGGCTGCCGCGACTTTTGAACCATTCGACTCCATAGGCGATCGAGTTAACGGAAGACTGCTCCGCGCCATACCGCAGTGCGCCCCCCAGCATGGCTCCCAGAGGTGTTAACCCGGCCAGCAGGATCAGACCAACCAGGGTGACGATCGCCGTTCGCAGCAAACGGCCCGGATATTGTCGGATAGCTTTATACAAGACCAGGGCTGCAATGGGAACCGTCGCCATCATCGATAAGCCCCCATTTCCGGGTGCAAACAGGATGAGCGCCAATCCCCCCAGCAGCCAGACCCCCAGCCACAGAAGCCAGCGCTGTTGCGAAAAGATGACTCCCAGCAGACAGAGTTGCACAGTCACCAGCACATCGATTTCAAACAGCCCTTCCGGACTGGGCATGATCAGCAGCGCTAAAAAAGCTGGCAACAGCCCGATCGCTGGAGCCATTCCCAGAAAGCCAATCAGTAAAAAGGGCGGAAACATGATTGGCCGACCAGCCACCGCAATATAGGAGGCTGCATTCCCATTGATGAACAGGTTGGCCAGTAAACCGGGCACGTAGTTGACCAATCCACGGGCTGGCTCATAGTCCTGGAAGGGGATGTAGTGAAAAGTCTGCCAGAGCCACCAGGGGAGTAAAAACTCCCCCCAGTGATAGTCATCGGCAACCAGATGGGGTGGGCCAACGATAGGGGACTTGAGGAGAACCAGCAGCGCCACCAGACACAGCGGCGACAGGACGGAAAAGACGGATGCTGGAGCAGGAGAGCATCTTTCCTGAAGTTTTCCCTGAAACAGCCGCCACCCCAGGTCGATATAACTGGCTAATACCAGTAGCCCAATAAAGCCATACAGCAGTGGTGTGAGCGGATAGCCATAAAAACGGTGTTGTCCATCTGTCCAGGGGGTCGGCAACAGGATAAAAAAGCAGAGTGGCAAGAAGAGTTGCGCCAGTCCTAACCGGAGTCGCAGTTTGCGGAGTAGGACGGTGGGAGAGGCCGATCGCCCCCACCAGGCTTGAATTAATCCTGCCAGGGCCAGCACTCCGGTGACAGCGGCGGCGATCCAGCCTGCATCCACCCCCGGTTGCCAGCCCAGATCAAGGCGACTGATGGCCAGCAACAGCCCGATTCCGCTCAAGCAGGCCAGCAGAATGATGAGTAAACTGCTCCCTACACAGGCGGTATGGTCTTCCCCGCTCTCAAACGACCAACACCTCGCTTTCAGCGCCCAGGAAAACAGAATCACCAGCAGAATCAGCGCGGTAGAAAGCAGAATCAATGCGATCGTGGGGTCGTTGTTGAAGCAGATGATGCCCAGCCACAGCCCAGTAGGAATCAGCGCATACAGGAGTAAGTGACGAAAAGATTGCTCCACGGCAGGGCCGCTTTGCTGCTTCAGGGCGGTGGAAAAGAGTTGTAAACCGGGATAGATGAGCAAAAAGGTGACGACGAAACCCAGCAACAGCAGGTAATCTGGCGATTTAGTGCCGGCCCCCCAGGTGATGTCTCCCACGGTTAACTGAGAATATTTCTGGGAGAAAAAAGATGCATGAATCCCGGCGATCGCCCGACTCAGTATGGAGGCCAACAGCAGTGCCACCAGGACGTACTCCCAGGTGAAGACTGGCGCAGTGAGTAAGGGCTGCAGAGGCTTGAGCAGTTTCATTCGCATGTTCAAGATTTGAGGTCGTTCCGCACGACATTCAGTTCGTTTTTCCTGACCAGCACCAGGCTGCGGCTCTCACGGGTGACAAAGTAAAAAGGCCGATTTTGGTTCGTCATCACCAACCGGGCGATGTATTCAGACAGAACCGCCAGGATCATGAACAGGATGAAGAACATGACGGAGTTTTGCAGGGAAAGCGTCGTCCAGCCTTCCGCCACTTTGGACTTGAAAAGATTGACGAACAGCACGTAAAAGCTATAAATCACGTTCAGGAAGGCTCCGGCCAGGGCGGTAAACGAGAGCAGGCGGAGAGGATAGTGGGAGGAGAGGAAAATTAAACGAAAGGCGCGAGAAATAGCGGCTGAATAACTTTGATTGGTCGGCAGTCCAGTGCGGTTCAGACGTTGATAGGTGAAGGTCTGATACCGTAGACCTGAAAAGGCGGCAATGACCGGAAATAAGCTGTAACGATCGCTATTATCCAAAAACGAATTAATCGCCCGTCGCGTATAAAGTCGCAGCGTGGAAGCAGCGATCGGCAGGTTTTCCTTCGTAATCTGGCGGTAGAAGCGAAAGAAGATTTGACTCAGCCAGTTGTAGAGACTGAAGCCACCTTTTTGGCTGAGCCGATCGCTGCGCAGACCATAGACAATATCGACTCCGCTATAAGCCATCTGCACCATTTCCAGAATCGGATCGATGGGATCGTAAGCCGCATCTAACGTAATCACCACATCCCCGATCGCTTGCTCTAACCCCACGACAAAGGCACTTTCATGAGGAATAGGACGGGCTAAGGAATAGAGTTGAATGTTGCGTAACTCCTGCTGCAACTGCTCCACTACAGCAACCGTGTTATCGGTCGAGCCATTGTCAACCAGCACAATTTCATAATCCTTATACTCATGGCCCAACAAGGCCGAGATAGCTTGCAGATACTCCCCAATCCAGGATTCTGCATTGCAGATGGGCGAAACTACCGACACCAACACATCCGATTGTGGATTCAAACCATGCTTCATCATTTGATCCTCAGCTTAATAGCGTGTGGGTATCCATCCATCACGGGATCCAGTGCCTCTCCCGTCACCCAAACCTCTCTGCCTCGAAGGGCCACGATTTTTCGCGCTCCACCTTGAGCAAACTCAACCATCATACCGGGAATCAGGAGGCTCTGAGGTAATGGATCATCAAACAAAAAGCCAGCTTTGGAGGGAGGCTCAGGCTGATTTTGGCTCCCTACCGCAATCCCATTTTTCCACTCAGCATTAGTGACATTTTGGGGAGGGGTTTCCCGCGTCAGTTCAAACAAACTGTCCGGTGCTGAAAGTCGAGCGTTGCAACTGAAAACCTGGAGAGTTGTCCGCTCCTCTGGATAGCCCGTCACACTCAGCACTGATGGTTCTCCAAGGCGGTGAGTTAGGGGAATATGCCAGTGCTGGTGACGAGGAGGCATCCCATAGGAGAACACCCCCTCAAATGGAATTCCTTTGGGAATAGCAACTTTGACCTCTGTTGCATTGACAACTCCCCGGTTGCCAATCAGCGGAACGCCTGTACTTTTGACAGTCAAAGCATAGTTTAATTCCACATCCACATAATAGGTGGAACTGGCTACGGCATCGGCTGGGTTCAGTGGATTACTGGAAAAAACAAGATTCACTGAATTGGCTTTTTGAGGATTAATTAGGGCTTGCTGAAAAAGTCGGAATCGAAGCAGTTGGAGTGAGGCAGA
>JBBIQC010000452.1:0-4687 GCA_037442585.1 Oscillatoriales cyanobacterium bin_317 | reverse complement strand
CATTCGGCTCTGGGGCTAAATGACGCACAATCTGACGCATCGTTTTGTTCCCGTTCAATCCCTCAAAGGAAACTACGGTTGGCGTATCTTCCAACTCCTGTCCCTGGGGAGACAGGCGGGTAAAGGAGCCTTGCCATTCTCCCAGGTTTTCGAATAGGCAGTCCCATTGGGGTTTCATGGGGTGAATGGGAATTAGGGATTAGGGCTTGGATGAGGGAGATCAGGGAGAGCTAGTGTGTACACACATCTTGGTACAACCCAAAGTCTAGATCCGGGGGACTTCCCCCCGGTCCCCCGCTACGTGGGGTCCAATCTCCCCCACACCCCCCGAAAGGGTTGGCTGGTGGGCTGCCACCCAAATCAGGAGGTTGGGTGTAACGGTTGGATTTCGGTGACAGCCAGGTCTGAATGACTTGTGTGTACGCAGCAGTCTTTTTAACGAGGGTTAGGGAGGATCGAAGGGTTTTAAAACACAGCCTAGGCGATCGCTAATTCCGCCTTCACATCCTGGCAGTAAGCGTCATACACGCCATCCAGGAATTGCCAGAGGGCATCAGCCGCTTGCGCCGCCACATTCAGGACTTCGGCCTGCTTTTCGGGGGTGTCAGCGTACTGCTCGATCAGCTTCAGTTCGGCTTCGGAGTGGTACTCATCAGCGGACTGGTGCACGGTGAAGAAGCGGTACTCTTGCGGGTTGGTCATGCCATAGAAGCGCTGCAGGCCATCAATCTTGGTGGTGGCTACCGCTGGAATTTGCGATTCATAGGCATAGAGAGCGGCCAGACCTGCGTAGAACGGAGAATTTAAGCACAGGTGGCGAAAGGTAGAGATAAGATTTTCCGTGGTCGGCAGGGCAGGGGTTGCAGTGAGTTCGCTTTCCGTAGCTCCCAGAGCTTCAGCAAACCGTTGCCACAGGGCAGGGTGATTTTGAGTTCCCCGTTCTTCTTCGATCAGATTTTCCAGAATTTCCTGGCGCATGGCGATCGAGGTGCCTACGTGAGGGGTATTGAAATGAACGGCACTGACATAGGTGGGAAAGGCCAATACGTTCTGAAAGTATTGGATGGCGTAGTGCTTCAAATGCTCACGGGTAAGTTTGCCTTCTGTCCAGGCGACGTAAAAGGGATGTTTGAGCAGATGCTTTTGTTCCACAAGGGACTGCAATTGTTCACGAAGCACCATGAATCCTCCAGTTATTCGATAACGTCGGTTGGTGAATGAGACACCGTTTCACCAACAATACGAAAAAATGGCAGATTTGGGTAGCGAGAAAATCCTTTGTCGAGAGATAGAGAGAAGGTGCTCCGTCCCTCCCCCGTGATCCCGAATTAATTGTTAAATTTCCTAAACAATTGCAAAGAGTGGCCAGCGAAAAAAGTTGAGAAATGTAAAAGGAAATTTACGTCTTTTTATCAAATTGTGTCGGGTGGAGCTTCAACCTCCCATCAGGTAACGGTTTTCTGGTACAAAGACTTTTGTGCAACGTTTAGTAGTGGTCAGTCGAGGTCGTTGTCATTTGTTAATTGTCATTTGTCATTTGTTGCACTTTCTATACAGTTATCCAAATGACCCATGACCAGTGTTCAACGACCAATGACGAATCAAGACCGCTTTTGACCAACACAAAAGGAGCCTAACCGCATGTTCACTCACGTCAAGCCCACTGTCAGGCACATCGCACCCGATGATCTGCGCGGGCGGAGCCTGGTCAAGGTGGTCTATGTCGTGCTAGAGCCTCAATATCAGAGTGCGCTCTCTGCTGCTGTTCGTTCGATTAATCAAAACCACCCCAGCATTGCCGTTGAAATCAGCGGCTATTTAATTGAGGAACTCCGTAACCCTGAAAACTATGAGGATTTCCAGCGGGATATGGCCGAGGCGAATGTTTTCATTGCCTCGCTGATCTTCCTGGAAGACCTGGCGGATAAGTTGGTGGCGGCGGTGGAGCCTTACCGCGATCGCCTGGATGTCTCCGTCGTCTTCCCCTCCATGCCCCAGGTGATGCGTCTGAATAAAATGGGCAGTTTCTCTCTGGCGCAAATTGGTCAGTCCAAGAGCGCGATCGCCCAGTTTATGAAGAAGCGCAAGGAAAAATCCGGGTCGGGGTTCCAGGATGCCATGCTGAAGCTGCTGCGGACTCTACCCCAGGTCTTAAAATACCTGCCGATGGATAAGGCGCAGGATGCCCGCAATTTCATGCTCAGCTTCCAGTACTGGCTGGGTGGTTCTCAGGAAAATCTGGAAAACTTCCTGCTAATGCTGGCCGATCGCTATGTCCTCAAGGATAAAAGTGAACGGGTAGAAGGGGCATCTCCTTTGGAGTACGCCGAGCCTGTCACCTATCCCGATCTGGGCATCTGGCATCCCCTTGCCCCAACCATGTACGAGGACGTGAAGGAGTACCTCAACTGGTTCAACTCCCGACGCGACATTTCTGACGAAATGAAAGATCCCCTGGTGCCTACGGTGGGTCTTGTTCTCCAGCGGACTCACCTGGTGACGGGGGATGATGCTCACTACGTCGCCATGATCTCAGAACTGGAGTCGATGGGAGCGCGGGTGATTCCCGTGTTTGCCGGAGGACTGGACTTCTCCAAACCTGTAGATGCCTTCTTCTACGATCCGATTAATAAAACGATGCCGATCGTCGATGTAGTCGTCTCGCTGACGGGCTTTGCGCTGGTCGGTGGGCCTGCCCGCCAGGATCATCCCAAGGCGATCGAAGCTCTGAAGCGGCTTAATCGTCCCTATATGGTGGCCCTGCCCCTGGTATTCCAGACCACGGAAGAGTGGCAGGACAGCGAACTGGGATTGCATCCCATTCAGGTGGCGTTGCAAATTGCTTTACCCGAACTGGATGGCGGCATCGAACCAATTATTCTTTCGGGTCGGGATGGAGCCACCGGAAAAGCGATCGCCCTGCAGGATCGGGTGGAAGCGATCGCTCAACGGGCCCTGAAGTGGGCCAATCTTCGTCGTAAGCCGAGACTGCACAAGCGGTTGGCGATCACCGTTTTCAGCTTCCCGCCCGATAAAGGTAATGTGGGAACGGCGGCTTACCTGGATGTGTTTGGCTCCATTTACAAAGTGATGGAAGCATTGCACGACAATGGTTACGACGTGCAGGGTTTACCGGAAACGCCGGAAGCCCTGATGCTGGAAGTGCTGCACAACGCTCAGGCCCAGTACAACAGTCCGGAGTTGAACGTGGCTTACAAGATGACGGTGCCAGAGTATGAGGAACTGACCCCCTACTACGAACGCCTGATTCCCTCCTGGGGGCCACCACCGGGCCACCTGAACACCGATGGACAAAACCTGCTGGTGTACGGCAAAGAGTTCGGCAACATCTTCATCGGCGTACAACCGACCTTTGGCTATGAAGGCGACCCGATGCGGCTACTGTTCTCGCGATCGGCCAGTCCCCACCACGGGTTTGCGGCCTACTACACGTATCTGGAAAAAATCTGGAAAGCCGATGCCGTGCTGCACTTTGGCACCCACGGGTCGCTGGAATTTATGCCCGGTAAGCAGATTGGTATGTCCGGTGAGTGCTTCCCCGATAGCCTGATCGGCACCATTCCCAACCTCTACTACTACGCGGCTAATAATCCCTCAGAAGCGACGATCGCCAAACGCCGCAGCTATGCCGAAACCATCAGCTACCTCACCCCTCCCGCCGAAAACGCCGGACTGTATAAGGGACTGAAGGAACTCAGCGAACTGATTGCCTCCTACCAGACCCTGAAGGATACCGGACGGGGTGTGCCGATCACCAACACCATCATGGACAAGTGCCGGATGGTCAACCTGGACAATGATGTCGCTCTACCCGATCAGGATGCAGCCGACATGACTTCGGAGGAACGGGACACGATCGTCGGTAAGGTCTACATCAAGCTGATGGAAATTGAATCCCGGCTGTTGCCCTGTGGCCTGCATGTGATTGGTAAACCGCCCAGTGCAGAAGAAGCGATCGCCACGCTGGTCAACATTGCCGGACTCGATCGGGAAGAGGAGGAAATCCTCAGCCTGCAACGGATTATTGCCGCCAGTGTTGGTCGGGATATCGACGAGGTGTATCAGAACAGCGATCGCGGCGTGCTGGATGATGTGCAACTGCTGAACAACATCAACCAGGCGGTGCGGGCGGCGGTCACGGCAATGGTTCACTCCCAGGTGGACGAAGAAGGCCGTGTCTCCCGCATGTCCATGTTGTCCAACCTGTTTAACCTGGGCAACAAAAAAGAACCCTGGGTGGAAGCGATTTTGGATTTGGGATTTCCGATTTTGGATGCTAACGACACAATCGAAAATCCAAAATCGAAAATCGAAAATCTATTTGAATATCTCCAGTTCTGCCTGAAACAGGTGGTGGCCGATAACGAATTGGGCGCACTGTTGCTGGGCCTGGAAGGTCAGTACATCACTCCTGGCCCCGGTGGTGATCCGATTCGGAATCCGGATGTGTTGCCGACCGGGAAGAATATTCACGCTCTCGATCCGCAAGCGATTCCAACCGCCGCCGCAGTGAAGTCGGCCAAAGTGGTGGTCGATCGCCTCCTGGCTCGTCAGGCGGCAGAAAACGGTGGCCGATACCCAGAAACGATCGCCTGTGTCCTCTGGGGAACGGACAACATCACAACCTATGGGGAATCCCTGGCGCAAATTCTCTGGATGGTTGGTG
>JBBIQC010000451.1:0-4690 GCA_037442585.1 Oscillatoriales cyanobacterium bin_317 | reverse complement strand
AGATCTGGTGCGATCTACTGTGTTACGCAGCGTAATTGGATAAAGTCGAGCTAATATGCAAGATTCCAATGAGAGGTGCGATCGCCGACATTGATATTCAAGCCTCTTTCATCCCTGCTTGCAGCCGTTGCCAAAAGGCTTGATGCTCTGGTGAATTGACCCCTGCTTGCACAACGGCTAATACCTGGGTCATGTTTCCGGGCAGCAGATCAGTCACAGCCAGCCATAAACCGGGAAATAATCTTGACTATTGCATCAGGTGGATCAGGGAAATTGGGGCAAAGCCGATACACTAAGAGACAAAACTAAACCAAGTCCAGCTAGAGAATGGTCGTTTTCCGATCAGAGAAACTCCGATTCTGGACTGGGACAAGGTTTAATTTGTGATTGGGTTGAATATAGCTGATATAGCCAATGGGCAGGGGTAGAAGCCGTTCACATCCCCGCTCCTGGATTCTCTGGGTTATTTGTTCAAGGTGCATTTACCATGACTACTCCTCCCTGGAACGCTCAGCAAGCCGTCCCACCGATGCTGCGAGGACAGCGAATGTTAGCCGCGATCGTCTTTACGGATGGAGTGGGGTTCAGTACTCGCATGGCCGCAGATGAAGAAAATACTCTGAAGCTGATTCAGCGGGATTTACAGACCATGATGGAACTGTGTCAGCAGTTTGAGGGCCAGGTGCTGAAAACGACCGGGGATGGTTTGCTGATGGCCTTTACCAGTGCGGTGCAGGCAGTGGAGTGTGCCGTAGCAATTCAACGAGCGATCGCAGACATGGCGGCCCAGCTTCCTCCGCAAGACACCCTGGCTCACCGGATTGGCATTCACCTGGGCGATGTCTTTTTCAGCGAAAACGATGTCATGGGGAATGGGGTCAATATTGCCGCCCGCTTGCAGACGAAGTCTGAACCCGGTGGGATTTGCATTTCCCAGATGGTCTACGACCTGGTGAAAAATCAACTCGACCTGAAAGCGACCTATCTTGGCCCCCAGCAACTCAAGAATATTCAGGAACCTGTTCCGGCTTATCAGATTCTGGTTGCTCCTGCCCCGGAAACACCAACCGCTCCTGCTGTGCCTGTCAGGGAACGGGTAGAACCGGAACTGACTTCTCCTTATAAGGGACTGAAAAAATTTGAGCCAGAGGATAAGGATCGATTTTTTGGGCGCGATCAACTGGTGGCCAGCTTAGTGACTGAGCTAGAGCGCGGCCAGATGATTTTGTTGCTGGGAGCCTCTGGGAGTGGCAAATCCTCAGTGGTGAGGGCGGGTGTCATTCCCCGGTTAGCAGCAAAGTGGGGCAGTGGCTTTGTGACCCTGATGTTTACCCCGGATGAGGATCCCTTTGAGTCGTTGTATGCCAGTTTGCTCAGTAAGTATAAGCAATCTGAGGTGAAGTCGGTGCGGCGGGGCAAGGCGGATACTCTGGTGCAATTGGTCAAGACGTTGAAGCGGCCCAACGAACACTGGCTGATTTTTGTTGACCAGTTTGAGGAAGTATTTACTCTGGCGACGGCAGAACGGCGCAATCAGTTTATCGATAGTCTGGTGCAATTGCTGCGTCTGCCCGATCGCACCGTCATGGTCATGCTTACCATGCGGGCCGATTTTCTGGATCATTTCAGCCCCTATCCCAATCTGGGCAAGTTGACCCAACGCCAGATTCGCCTGATGACGGATATGCAGCGGGATGAACTGTGGTTGGCCATTAAACAGCCTGCGGCCCGTCAGGGGGTGATGTTTGAAGAAGGGCTGATTGCCGAGATTTTAAAGGATGTGCAGGGACAGGCAGGATATTTGCCATTGTTGCAATACACATTAGATTTGTTGTGGGAGAGCGAACGGTGCAATGGCAGTTTGCAGGATCGGATTTTGCATACCCGCACTTACCGGGAATTGGGCGGCGTGCGGGGCGCGTTACAAAAACGGGTGGATCAAATCTATGAGTCGCTGCCAGAACCGAAGCAGGCGGCGGTGAAGCAAATTTTTCTGCGGCTGGTGAGCATTGAGAGTACTCAGGAAGCAGGGACGATCGCCAAAGCGGTCAGCCGTCGTGCCTATCGAGCGGAATTTGCGGGTGAGCTGGTCAACAGTATGCTGGATGAATTGATCAATCAGAATTTGCTGGTCAGTAACGATGCCGATCGCCTGCAACCGACGGTAGAAGTCGCTCATGAAGCACTGCTGGACTCCTGGCAGTTGTTCAAGGACTGGATTGCGGATGCCCATCAGGTGATTGCAATTAAACACCGACTGGCCGAAGATGTGGCTCACTGGCAAGAGTTGCAACGCACGGATGGGGCGCGTGCGGATGAAGAGTTATGGAGTGGGTCGAAGCTGGAACAGGCTCTGGAATTGCGCCGAGAGAAAATCTTTGATGGTGCGCTGGGTGGTTTGAGTGCAGAGGAAAACCACTTTATTGATGCCAGTGTGGGACGACGCGATCGCCAGCGGCGCAAAACGTTGTTCATCTTTACCAGCTTTTCTGCTGTAGCCCTGGGATTGGCAGTTGCGGCGGGCTGGCAATCCTGGCGGGCGGAAACCCAACGGAGACAGGCGATCGTCGGTCATATTGAGACCCTCAGCCTGTCCTCGGATTCCCTGTTTAAATCCAATCAAGAATTGGATGCCTTGATGGAATCGCTGAAGGCAGTACAAAAGCTGGAAACGGCTTCCTGGGTAGATGATACCACCCGTAATCAGGCTCAATTGGCGCTCCAACAGGTTGTTTACGGCATTCGGGAACGCAATCATTTAGAAGGCCATACACAAGCGGTTTACAGTGTCGTCTTCAGTCCGGATGGTCAGATGTTGGTTTCGACCAGTGAGGATAGCACGATCCGTCTGTGGGATAAGAATGGCCGATCGCTGCACGTCCTCAAAAGTAATGGGGAGCCAGTTTACGCTGTGGCCTTCAGTCCGGATGGTAAAACGATCGCCTCAGCCGGAGCCGATAAAGCCATTACCCTCTGGAGCCGGGATGGCCAAAAACTGAAAATGTTGCAGGGGCACACCAGGCCAATCTGGAGCGTTAAATTTAGTCCAGATGGCCAGATGATTGCCTCGGCCAGTGACGACAAAACGATCCGACTCTGGCGAGCTGATGGTCATCCAATTCGCCGCTTGCAGGGGCATACGGATGAGGTGAATACGGTCAATTTCAGTCCCGATGGGAAGATGCTGGTTTCAGGAGGAAGCGATCGTACTATCCGCCTGTGGACGATCGAGGGTCGTCCGTTGCGAGTCTTGCAAGGTCATACCGATCGCATTCTAAGTGTGAACTTCAGTCCGGATGGGCAACAAATTGCTTCCGGAGGCGATGATAAAACCGTGCGCCTGTGGCAGACTGCCAGTGGTCAACTGCTGAAAATTCTCAAGCGCCATAACGATTCGGTAAATAGCGTTCGCTTCAGTCCGGATGGTAAGCTGCTTGCCTCTGCTAGTTGGGATAACACCATTCAGTTATGGACACGGGATGGACGAGAACTGGCAACGTTTTTAGGCCATCGCAGTTATGTGAACAACATTAACTTCAGTCCCGATAGTAAGTTAATTGCCTCTGCCAGTGGCGATACCACCGTGAAACTGTGGGACATCACAGAAGGCCAGGAAGTAAAGACGCTGAGAGGCCATAACGACGATATTAAAAGTGTTAACTTCAGCCCCGATGGGCAGACGATTGCTTCTGCCAGTGTGGATGAAACGATTCGCCTCTGGTCGTTCAATGGGCAGGAACCAACGGTGCTGAAGCAACATCTGGCATCGGTTAATGGCATTATTTTCAGTCCCGATGGCAAGCTGTTGGCTTCTGCCAGTGCGGATCACACCATCAGACTTTGGAGTCGGGATGGTCGCCAATTAAGAACCCTCGTCGGACATCGGGATTACATCAACAGCATTAGTTTCAGTCCGGATGGAAGAACCTTAGTCTCTGGCAGTGCCGATCGCACCGTTAAACTCTGGAGTGTAGATGGTCGGGAATTGCAAACCTTCACCGGACACAACAGCTTTGTCAACAGTGTAGCGTTCAGCCCGGATGGCAAAACGATCGCCTCCGCCAGTGCCGATTACACGATTAAACTCTGGAGTGTGGATGGGCAAGAATTGAAAACCTTAAGTGGTCATACCAGCTACGTCAATGGGGTTACTTTCAGTCCAGACGGGAAATGGATGGCCTCTGCCAGTGCCGATGATACGGTCAAGCTTTGGAGCGTCGATGGACAGGAAGTGCGTACCTTGCGAGGACACCGCAGCCATGTTAACAGTGTGCGCTTCAGTCCGGATAGTCAAACCCTGGCCTCTGGCAGTGCCGATAACACCATCAAGCTCTGGAACCTGGAAGGGCAGGAACTGAAAACGCTGCAAGGTCACAAAGGCTCAGTTGTCACGTTAGCCTTCAGTCCGGATGGCAAAACGATCGCCTCTGGCAGTGAAGATAAAACCATCAAACTTTGGAAAACCGAAACCTTCCCCTTTCATACTCTGGTGGAACGGGGCTGTCACTGGCTGCAACCTTATCTGAATACCAGTCCGAAGTTGCGAGATAGCGATCGTCAACTGTGTCGGGCAATCAACCCCTAATACCAAGTCCGCTTTCAGTAGGCCCTGAAGTACAAATAATTAAATTCCTGTACTCGACTTTATCCAATTACGCTGCGTAACACAGTAGATCGCACCAGATCTCTA
>JBBIQC010000450.1:1237-4698 GCA_037442585.1 Oscillatoriales cyanobacterium bin_317 | reverse complement strand
AATGGCCTGAACACCAAGTTATTGCACTAGGACATTTGCTGGCTGAAGGGAATCTCTGCCATCCGCATTCAGAAGAACCACCCGTGATCCGATGCAAATCATGGGGATTACGACTTGGCCCATAGTGACTGTTTTCCGTGACAAAGCCATAGGCATACTCATCCATATTCTGTGCCCCCACCAAAATCGCCCCAGCCTGTTTGAGCCGAGTGATCAGCGTGGCATCCTGAGTCGCCGGAGGACGATCGCGGTTAATTTTGGAGCCTGCCAGCGTGACAACTCCTGCAATATCAAATAAATCTTTCACACCAAAGGGCACTCCCGCCAGTGGGCCGGGATCCTGACCTTGCGCGATCGCCTGATCCACCGCTTCAGCATCGGCCAGGGCACGATCGGCCAGGATCGTGGTAAAGCAATTGAGGCGGGGGTTGTATTCTCCAATCCGAGCTAACGCCGCCGCGACAACTGACTTGGCCGATACTTCTCGACCCCGTACACTTTCGGCAATGCTGGTAGCGTCTGGAAAAGGGTTAGTCATATCTATTTTGGATTTTGGATTTGTGATTTTGGATTGGCAGGGGGGAGATTAGGGATCGGAGATCGGGGATGAGGGAGCAGGAATTAGGAATTGGAGATCGGAAATTCAATTTTGAATCCTTCTGCCTTCTGCCCTCTGTCTTCTGCCTTTTCTCAGGGTTCAAAGACAGGGGCAATTTCTGTGTCTTCGGGAAAGGGAAAGTCCATGACGAGTTGAGCGACTATCTGGATGCGCTCAAAGTTCTCAACTACGCCCTGATGATACTCCGGAGGAATAGGTAGGCCAACGACTGCAGCGGCCTGATCGATATATTCTGCAGCACTGGGGATGGGTTCAGTCATGCAACCTCCTTGCCTGATTCAGGAAGACAATTTGCGATATAAGCCCGCCATCCACCCCAAACTGTAATGTCTTTCTGACCTTCACATAAAAGGGCTTCCCCTAATACCCCCAACACTTCTTCCCCCGTAGAGAGACGCACTTTACCAATGCCAAGGCCGGGTGGTTCCAACAACAGCAAGGTTGCGATCCCAGCCGCTGGAACAGACCAGATTTCCACAGCGATCGCACGTCCTCCAGTAGCTACTCGCTGCATGGCTGGATGGCGATCGGCGATCGACCAGAGGCGATAATTTGGCTCGGTGTGTGCCTCGCGAACAAATTTGGCACCAACTAGATGCATATTGCCATTCAGTTCCAGGCCACGCATCAGAGTGCCATTGACGGCCAATTCAACAAATTCCATGGTGCCAGACAGTATAGGGGAATACAGGTTAGTAAAAAAGCAGACGAAGTTCTTCTCATTACACAACATTTCGCCCATCTAAAAAATTAAACCTTGTCCAAGTCCAGAACCGTAGTTCCTCTGATCGGAAAACGACCGTTCTCTAGCTGGACTTGGTTTAAAACCTTCCCTACAAGAGAGCCTAGGGCATCACTTCTGCTCTCAGCCCTCAGCCCTCGGCCTTAGAGAGCCATCAATTTCTATATTCCAGTTACCTGAAGATGATGAACTAAGGCTTGTAATCCCAGATAGTAACTCTCAGCGCCAAAGCCACTAATCTGCCCGATCGCAATAGGGGCAATGTAAGAGTGGTGACGGAACTGTTCACGACGATAGATGTTGCTGAGATGAACTTCAACCGTAGGGATGTTCACGGCGGCGATCGCATCCCGGATCGCAATACTGGTATGGGTATAAGCGCCAGCATTAATTAATAAGCCTCGCTGGGTACCCCAGGCAGAATGAATCGCATCAACCAGAGCACCTTCAGAATTAGCTTGTAAGCACGTTACTTCAGCCCCCAAAGAAGTTGCTGCCGTTTGCAACTTCTGATTAATCTCAGCCAATGTCACTGAACCATAAATGCCGGGTTCGCGCATTCCCAACAGGTTCAAGTTTGGCCCGTGTAAAACCAAAATCTTGATCAACTCTACGATCTCTCAAACAAACCGGAATGAATTAACGGCGCTGAGGGTCGTTCACCGGAATTGGAATTGGCTCGGGCTCTGGTTGGTGTTCTGGCCCCAGCAATGCTTCAATCAGTCTGCGAGCCCATTCCTTAAGTTTATCGAGCACCTTTTCCAGGTAATCCATTGAACAAATAGCTCCTTAATCACAGCTTGGCCTCAACCACCCAAGTCTTGATTTTAAACTCCGGTATGAGTCCAGGGTCTGATTACATATAGCAATTGTACCCAATTTATTTCGTAAGGACATAGGGGAGGGAGGATCTCTTTAAACTTTATCCGAAAGATTACTGAAGGGGGGAGGGAAGCTAAGCTTTGAGTTGTAAGTTTTGAGTTGTGAGTTGAACTGAGAACTTAAAACTGAGAACTTTCATCCAGGAGCGATCGCCGCAGGTGATCCAGAGCAGTACAGGCACTCAGGTGGCGAACCCATTCCCGTCCCCGGATGGCTCCAAAACGATGTTCATAACTCTGCACGCCGTTGGCTCCGGCCAGTCCGATGTAAACCAGGCCAACTGGTTTTTCTGCACTGCCTCCCGTAGGGCCAGCAATTCCAGTAATACTGAGTCCCCAGGTGGTGTTGAGGCGATCGCGTACCCCTACGGCCATCTGTTGAGCCACAGTGTGGCTGACGGCTCCCTGATCTGCCAAGTCCTGGGGATTAACGCCTAATAGCCCGACTTTGACTGAGTTGTCGTAGGAAATGACACCTCCCCAGAAATAGCTGGAACTTCCCGATATTTGTGTCAGCATGGCCCCCAAGCCACCTCCCGTACAGGATTCAGCGACAGCAAGAGTGGCTCCCTTCGTTTGCAGTAATTCTCCTACAACCGAGGCCAAACTATCCTCATCGGCTCCATAACAATCCAATCCCCCAAGTTCCCGGAGTTGTTGCTCAACGGGCGCAATCAGGTCCTGGGCAGCGGTTTCCGAGTCGGCGAGGGCCGTAATCCGCAGTTTTACTTCTCCCAAATTGGCATAGGGAGCCACGGTAGGATTTTGCAAATCAAAAAAGGGCTGCACCTTTTCAGCCAGGGCGGACTCGGAAATCCCCCAAAATCTCAGCAAACGGCTGTGCACTGTGCTGGTCACCCAACCCTGTGCCTTCAGGTAGGGAATCGCAACTTCCTGCCACATCACTTTCAATTCAGCAGGCACACCGGGGAAGGTGAGAATCGTGACATCCGATCGCGGCTGCCAGATGATTCCCGGAGCGCTACCTCCTGAATTGGTCAACACCTGAGCACCTTTTGGCAAGAGAGCCTGCTTCCGGTTATTGGGGGTCATGGTGCGTCCCCTGGCAGCAAATTTGCGGGCAATGTCCTCCAGGATCTCTGGATGTTCAACCAGCGGCACCCCAAAACAGTCAGCCAGCGTGGCATGGGTCAGGTCATCAGGAGTTGGCCCCAAACCCCCTGTGAAGATCAGCAGTTGGGCACGATCGCAAGCCGTT
>JBBIQC010000450.1:0-1227 GCA_037442585.1 Oscillatoriales cyanobacterium bin_317 | reverse complement strand
GCTCCGGATTATCTCCTACCACCGATTGATAGTAATGAGCAATCCCCAGCCGCGCTAACTCCTGTGCCAAAAACTGGGCATTCGTATTCAGAATATCGCCCAGCAGTAACTCCGTTCCAACACAAATAATCTCAGCACTCTTCACACTTCACTGTCCACTCATCCCTAAGTCCTAATCCCTAATTTCCATCCTCTACTGCTTCGCCGTTTTCCAGACCTGCCAACTGGTAAAGCTTAAAAGCAACGAGGCTCCGAAGGCATATCCCCAGCCACTGGGCATATTAGAAACGGCCAGAGCCAGCGTTCCGGCCCACAAGGTCAGGGAATAGATAAACAGAACAGCCAGTCGTTGCGATAATCCGGCCTGTAGCAAACGGTGATGTAAATGGCGTTTGTCGGCTTTGAAGGGGGATTGACCGCGACGCAGACGAGCCACCACAACGGTGAAGATATCCAGAATGGGCACCGCCAGAATCAGATAAGGCAGCAGGACGGCTACGGTTGTGACCGCTTTCACCAATCCAATAATGCCGACCCCAGCTAACGTGAAGCCAATAAAATAAGCGCCTCCGTCTCCCATAAAGATTTGAGCCGGATTGAAGTTGTACCGTAAAAAGCCGAGACAGGCTCCAGCCAGGGCAGCAGCAATCAAAGCCGCGGCTGGCTGGTTCATAAACAGAGCCACAATCAGCATCACAGTAGCTGCGATGCCGGCCACCCCCGCCGCTAACCCATCTAAACCGTCGATCATGTTAATGGCATTAGCCATCCCCACTAGCCAGATGACCGTAATCGGTAGACTGATCCAGTCATGCAACTGAACTAAGCCGACATAGGGCATGGTTAAAAATTCAATTTGCACTCCCGCCTGCCAGACCAGGGCCGCGACTGTTAGCTGGGCTACTAACCGGGTAATAGCCGGTAACGTTAATAGATCGTCTGCCAGCCCAATGAGAAAGAAGGCAATCCCGCCAATGGCCACCCCCCAGATTTCATACTCTTTTTGGGGAGTTTGAATGCCAAATCCGCCCAACCACCAGACCACCAGCAATGAGACTAAGGCTCCAGCAAAAATAGCCACCCCACCTAACCGCACCATGGGACGACGATGAATTTTCCGTCCACCCGGTCGATCGACGAGTCTCCATTTCAGGCCAAACTTCTTCACCTGGGGCGTGGCCCAAAGGACAACCAGTGCGGCAACGAGAAAAGCAGTGAGGTGATACC